>NZ_RQSI01000039.1:0-33380 GCF_003856955.1 Novosphingobium sp. LASN5T | reverse complement strand
ATTACCTTGAGATGTTCTACAACCCGGTGCGCAAGCAGGTCAGGAACGGAATGCTGTCCCCCGTTGAGTTCGAACGACAGCAGATTTTGAAAGCGCAAGGCGTCTAGAAAACTAGGGGCTACTCACAAGCGCCGGCCGTCGGTCAGCTCCAACACGATCGCGGCTTCAGGCTTCGCCGCCGATGCGCTGCCGACGGAACCTGGGTCATCCTCAATCACCGCCGGAACGAATGCCTCCTGGACTTGGCGCAAGGCTGTCCGGCGCCACAAGTAGATCAAGCCTCGCGAAACGTCGCGCCGGCGTGCGACATCGGCCACACATGCACCGGGCGAGAACGCCTCGTGCAAAATCTCAAGGCGTTCCTCATCCGACCAATCCCGGCGGCGTCGAGCGCCCGTCAGCACCGTTACCTGCGTCATGGCTGTCCTAAAGTACGTCCTATTGCACGACCTAAAGGACGTCCTGAGCACACCGGGCAACTTGAGCAAGCGGGTCAGGCCGGACGGTTACGTCCAATGCAACATCCCAAGTCGATCGGTTCTCCCAATCAAACAATATCGGTACGACGTTGCTCTGCGTGACCGATGAAGGGTTTCTTGATGAGGCCTTGACCGTTGCCCCGCGCTCCGCGAGGCATTCGACTACATAACGCCCGGTCGTTCCTGTCGCTTTGGTAACCAAAACATCGCGCATCCCCAACTTCTGTTTTAGGTTATTATCCTGCAAAGCGGCCGTATAAAAATCCTTTATGATAGTCCAAAATCTATGTCTAAACCTTGAACAATTTATAACGACTTCAGCGAAATGGAGTTTGATTATACTAAATAAAAGACTTCTTTCTCGCTGATTGTTCGTCAGCGAGAAAGAAGTACAAAAAAGTTAAACTGGCATCTTTTGAAAATCAGAAGCGGAAAGTGACATCCGCACTGTAGGTCCGCGGTGTACCACGGATCAGGTAATCCAATCCTGCAAACCGCAAACCCAAGCCGTAGGTAAAATACTTCTCGTTGAAGATGTTCTTTACGCCTGCACCCACTGCAAAACGCTTGGCGTTATAAGCAATGCGACCGTTGGCTACCCAGTAGCCTGGTTGAGACAGCGTTCGGGTCTGAGCGATGTCATAATAGACACGCGAAGTATATGCACCGTCGAGACTGAGGTCGACGGTAGCGTCGTTGATTTCGGCGAGCACGAAATCGCCGCTGAGGTTGAGACTGAACTTTGCGGCATTGGATATCTGATTTCCTGAGACGTCGATGCCGCTCGTACCCGTAACTGTCGCATTGTTCCGGTATTTTGGATCCAACACGCCGACGCCGACGCCAAGCGTCACCCGATCGATCGGCCGCGCGGTAATATCAGCTTCGAACCCGCGAACGCGCGCGGCGCTGATCGAACGGAGCGGAAATAGCCCGCCCGCCTCGGTCACGACAACTTGCTGATTTGCGTAATCGGTCTGGAACACAGTACCGTTGATGGTCAGCGCACGGTCGAGAAGCGTGGACTTAAACCCGGCCTCATAAGTCCGCGCAGTTTCAGGCGGCGCGAACGTGATTTCGGAGGGATCGCTGAAGGCCTGCGCGTTCACGGCGCCGCTGCGATACCCTTCGCGCATTGAAGCGTAAAGCAGGATATTTTGCGTAGGCTTCCAATTTACGCCAACCTCGAAACTCGTATTGTTGAAGGTGCGGCGATCAGAATAATTGCTGATCGATTGAATGGCTACGGGATCTACATTGTCACCGAGGAATGCGTTGAAATTAGAGACAGCGACCTTATCCCGGCTGAAACGGACACCCCCATATGCGGAAAGCGTGTCGGTTACCTCATAGTCAGCACGAAAATAACCGGCATAGCTGTTGCGCTTCTGGTTGAAGCTGTTCGACTGGATAAAGCCGGTTCCAGTGGGCGTGAAGCCGAAGCTACATACGGCACCGCAACCCGGATCCGTCAGGAGCGAATAGTTGAAGCCTGCATTTACCGAGTCATAAGTATAGAGGAGGCCGGCCTGGACGTTTAGGGGGCCATCAAAGGAGGTGGCTAGCCGCAGGTCCTGGACGAACTGCTTCATGTTCTTGCCGAAGGTGACGATCGGATCATCCGCCTCGATGACGAGACCGTCATCATCTCCGGTATCAACCCACCTGCCCCAGTCATAGGTCGTCACGGAGGTGAGCTTCAGGTTGTCGGATGCTTCCCAATTCATGATCAGGTTGAGCCCGTCGCTGCGGATATCACGCTCGGGCGCGCGATTGACGGCAGTTTCGAAGAAACCCAGACCATCGCGGTTAGACCCCGGAAGGTTGGACAGATTGTTACCGGGAAAGATGATTTGGGGATCGTTGAAGTTGATGTTGCCCGCAAACGGCGCGTAATTGCGGCCGCCGCTTCTCATGTGGTTGAAACGGAGCGTCGCCTCGAATCTGTCCGAAGGTTCAAACTGAAGCGCGCCGCGGAAGGCAAAAACATCCGTCTGGTCGAGGTCGCCAAGGCCAGGCGTAACATTCTTGAGAACACCTGTATCGTGCACATAGAGCGCTGCAACGCGCATCGACAGCACATTGTCGATCAAGGGGACCTGCAAAGCCCCTTGCAGTCGAACACGATTGAAGTTGCCGTAGCTGCCCGTCACATATCCTTCGGTGGAAAAGCCCGGTTTTTTCGTGACGATATTGACAGCACCGCCGGTCGCATTCTTGCCGTAGAGCGTGCCCTGCGGGCCACGCAATACCTCGACGCGCTCGACATCGAAAAGAGGCATGGTTTCGAATGTCGACAGGCCGCGGATGCCTTCGTCGATGTAGATCGCGATCGGCTTGCTCTGGTTAGCGGAATAGTCGGTCGAGGAAATGCCGCGGATGACGAAGTTGGGCGGGCCACCTTCACCGAATGGATAGTTGACCTGCGAATTGGGAGACAGCTGAATGAGATCGGAGATCTGCACCGCCTGACGCTTCTCAAGCGCCTCCCCGCCAAAGGCAGAAATGGCGACTGGAACGTCTTGAAGGCGCTGTTCGCGCCGCATCGCCGTAACAACGATATCGCCATTGCCCCTTGCGGAAGCAGCGCTCGGTTCAGGCTGGACCTGATCCTTGGCATAAGCAGTAGCAGAGACTGCCAGCGGCAGCGAAGCAAGCGAAATCGCCAGTGCGGTATGAGCAGAACCGCGGGTGATGCGAGCAATCATATACTTCTCCCTTTCATTATACGTCCTCTGCAGAGCGAGAGTGCATTTCGCCGAAGGCACTTCCCGTTCGCGTCGGCCAAGGTGCCCCCTCAGCACCTGCGAACCGCCACTGCTTCTCCTCGCGCCGAACGAAATTCCGCCTAAGCGGAGTCGACCGAGCAACATGCAGTAATTACGTTGTCGCATAATTAATCGCATTGTCAACGCCCATTAGAGCTGGGCAGGACACGCGCCTCGCAGCAAATGGATCAGCCGACCCCTTCCCGACGATTATCTTTTTATATTCAAATAGATAGCATGTAATCCACGGTTATATGGAACACTCACAACACCAATTTCACAGCTCTTTCGAAAATCAACAGCCGAATAAATTATCGGCCATGGGAGCGAAATTTCTGCGGCGACGAAGCGCAGCCGCTCATCTTATCCTCGACAATGAAAAATTCGACCAAATCGGACTCGGGTCTGGGTTGCGCAGGCGCCACCAGCTTCACAAGGGGACAAGCAATAACGGCCGAAGATTGTGAAACAGACGTTTCCCAGGCCGACTTTCCAGACAAGACCACGAACAATACGAGATAAGCCTCGTCGCGCACAACACAATCATTGCCGCCCCCATTGCCGACAGTTGCGAATGGATCGATATTGTGGCGATATTATTAAACCAAATTCACGATATCTGCAACTCCTCGCCATGCAGGGGGCAAGCATCGCCCCATTTTTTCGCGTATTTACCGAGCATCGCGGCCGGTAGCGATTTTGTGTTCGACGACGCTGAACGATCGATTTTCGACTTTGTCGAAGCGCCCGCCAAAAAAGTGGCAATGCTACAAAGATGGATGATCACTCTTCCAATGAACGCCTCTCAATGGATATTTTCGTCCTTCACCAAAGTCGGTCAGAAGAATCCATTTTCGAACGCGGCCTTAATATTACTTGGAAGCTGGTGCAGCTCCTATTCGGGCCGCGGCTTTGCCAAACTTCAACTCACGGGCGGAAAGCTTTCCGTCGCGCGTTGCATCAAGGGTCGACGGCGGGAAAGCAGCCAGTTCCCGGAAAGTGATGAAGCCGTTCCGGTTACGGTCCAGCTTTTTGAAGTTGGCTTTCGGCAGGCTCTGCATGCGCCATTCCGCCAACGATATTCGCCTGTCCTGATCTGCGTCCACCTTGGCTAAAAGCTTCCGGGCCTCGATAGGGGACGAAGATGGGGGACCGTTGCCAAACGCAGTTGGGGCGGAAATCGCAAGGAGAAGCGCGCCGACGAGGAGTGAACAGGGCTTCAAAGCTCGAATGATCATGCGCCTGACCTCCTGTCGCTAGACATATCATCAACGTGCGACAAGGCAGATGGAGCCCTCCATTTCACAAGAAAATTCCGGCGGGCGAGGCGCGCGGACAACCGACCCAAAGCACTCCTACGGCATTGCGGTGCGGATCTCCTGAATGGTGTAGGCCCTGCTTGCGTCAGGCGGGCTGCACCAATTCAGCGTGTGGATAATTATATTGACGCCCCGGCCTCCGCGTGCTCAAAAGGATTGCCAATTTACCGCGGTCGGCAGTGTATGCCAGATGGGCAGTATAATGATGAGGATTGAGCTGAAGATTAATGGGTCGACCATGCCCGCCGAGGTCGACGATGATACGCCACTACTCTGGGTGCTCCGTGACACGTTGAAGCTCAAAGGTACGAAATATGGCTGTGGCATCGGCCAGTGCGGCGCCTGCACGGTCATAGTGGACGGCCAGACTGCCCGATCTTGCTCCTTGGCTGCGACGGCCGCGGTCGGGCTCGAAGTAACCACGATTGAGGGGCTTTCGGCCAATGGCGACCAGTTTGTACAGAAAGCTTGGCAGGATATTCGTGTTCCACAGTGCGGATATTGCCAGTCCGGCATGATAATGGCAGCCACCGCACTTCTCGGGAAGAAACTTTTCCCTACGGATGAAGACATCGATCGCGAGATCACGAACATCTGCCGGTGCGGGACCTATGATCGCATACGCGCCGCGATCCACGCGGCCGCGAACGGGCGCACGTGAAGAAGCCATGAATACTGACCGCCGTTCCTTGCTGAAGTCGATCGCCGCCGTTTCGGCAGGTGTGGTTTTTCCCGTCACCATGACTGGTTGCCGGGTCGCCGATCCTAAGCCTTCCGATTCGGTCGAGCTATTCTCTTGGGTTGTAATGATGCCCGACAACACGGTTCGCATCCGCATTCCACAGAGCGACATTGGACAGGGTGTGGTCACAACCCTCTCGCAGGTTCTTGCGGAAGAGCTCGATCTGAAATGGTCATCGATCCGGCCCGAATTCTTCGATCCATTGACGAACCTCAAGCGCAACAATGTGTATGTATATACATGCACGGAGAGCAGTTGGTCAGCTGACCGTCTCTTCAATCCCATGAGAATGGCAGGCGCTCAGATCAGACAAATGCTTTTGACCGCTGCCGCCAGGCGCTCGGGGTTCGACGTAGCGGATTTGAGAACCGAGGAGAGCAGCATCATATTGCCCGGCGGGGGACGGCAAAGCTACGCGGAGGTCGCGTCCGCCGCCTCCCATATTGCGCCGCCGCACCCTTCGCGGGTCAAACTTAAGGACCCTGCTGACTACCGGCTGATCGGAAAGCCGATCAAGCGCCTCGATCTGGTTCCCAAGACGACCGGGAAGCTGGAATATGGCATCGATGTCGATTTGCCGGGCATGTTGTATGCGGTCGTGCAACAATCCCCTGTCTATGGCGGCAAGCTTGTCTCGTTCGACGAACAAGCGATTGCCAAGATGCCGGGCGTTGTCGGGGTCGTCCGGATCGCGGCAGGACCTTGCGGCCTCAACGGTCCGCTTGCCGACGGCGGAGAAGATTACGGGATGGACGATGCCGTTGCCGTCGTCGCGGACAGCTTCTGGAGGGCAAGGAAGGCGCTTCTGGCGCTTCCGATCGAGTGGGATGATGGGGAATTTGCTCACACCAGCAGTGAGTCCATCATGGCGAACCTGGTCAGCCGGGCTGGGCGGCCGCAGCCGGTAGTCCGGGAAGCCGGAGATTTCGCAGGGTCGATCGGCCGTGCTCACCGCGTTATCGAGGCGGATTATTCCTACCCCTTCATGGACGCGATGCCGCTTGAGCCGATCAACTGCACCGCATGGCTGAATTCGGACGGACTCCAGGTTTGGGCGTCCACGCAGTTCGCCCAGGAAGCGCATCGACTCGCCGCGGTTACAGCCGGGCTGCCGCCTGAACGGGTACAGTTTAATCTGCCATATGTCGGGGGGGGCTTCGGACGGCGTTGCCAGAACGAATATGTATCGCAGGCGGTCCAGATCGCGAAGGCCATTCCTGGCAAGCCCATCAAGATGATATGGACCCGCGAAGAGATGATGGCGCGCGGTTATCCGCCACCGATTACCATCTCACGCTTCAAGGCGGGGCTTGATGAGAAGGGGAATGTGATCGCGTGGTTCAATCGCGTGATTAGTGGCACAGCGCCCGATCAAAGCTATGGACCGGCTCGCCTACCGCACTATGTGCCGAACCTTAGGATCGAGTATGCTCGCGTCAAGACGCCTCAGCCGTTCGGCTGGATGCGCGGCGTGGCGTTCACACAGCATGTCTGGATGAACCAGGGATTTCAGGACGAACTGGCGGTCGCCGCTGGACGTGATCCGGTCGACCTTTACATGGACCTGCTGGACGAGGGTTCGGTGCCCACTGACCTGAAAGGCCGCGACGTCGCCATTCGACGCATCCGGCACATGCGCGCCGTGTTGAAGCGGGTCTGCCAAATCGCCGATTGGGAAACGCCTCTCTCGCAGGGCCGCGGCAAAGGCGTTTCGGTCAGCGACTTCAGCTATTGGGATACCTACCACACTGGCACTGCCTCATCGGTTGTGGAGGTTACGCTTGACGGCAAAGGCGGGCTTAGAGTCGATCACGTATATGTGGTGATGAACTGCGGCCGCATCCTCAATCCCGAAGTAGTCCGCGGCCAAGTCGAAGGAAGCATCTTCTGGGCAATCACTACGGCGCTTTACGGCAAAATCACACTCAAGGACGGTCGTGTGGTCCAGCGCAATTTCCAGGATCACAACGTCGCTCGGCTTGCCACTGCCTGTAGAAACATCGTGGTCGAACTTGTCGAGAGCGACGATCATCCTGCCGGCGTTGGAGAGGACGCCGTCCCTATTGTGATGACTGCGATGCTGAACGCAATTTATGATGCTGGTGGGCCGAGGATTCGCTCGCTTCCGCTCAGCGATCATGTGTTGTCATTTAGAAAACAGGACGGCTCAGACGCGTTGCCTGGCAAACCATCAGGCAACCTTTAGATAGGATCGGCCATCAGTAGCGCCGGTTCGGGGCAGCCTCCTCACTGCCAGACAACCCCCGCTTTTGCTTATCCAAAAGCGCGACATGCAGTGATGGCATTATCCCTATTCAACCGTCGATGGCCGCGAATAGTCGGTTACGATGCTTCTTCCGATCAAACCGCCGCGGGGGCGCATCGCGAATTTCGCACGGATGCAGATCACACCCTCGCGGCGACTACGCTCCGATTTATGTCAGTGCAGAGATACTGATCACATCTGGAGCATTTTCGAAGTAGATAGCATCATCTGTTGGCTGGGAAAATGCGGAAAACAAAAAACAAATACAGCTTGAGCCGATCCAGTCTGATCGGATCAAGCTCTAGCTTGAGCCAGCCCACACGAAACATTCGCATCCAACCATCGAATCATCAGATCGGCGATTTCGTCGCTATTGGACTCGGCCATTAGCATATGACCATTTCCAGTTATGCCATGTTCTTCCAAGGCGATGTGTTCAAACACTGGAGTCCGTGCTCGTACGTACTCCGCTGCGCGCCTATTGGCTTCTCTCATCCACGTGGCTTCGCCTGTAACAATGGCGACCGGCTTCGCGAACGGGTCGTGAAGTCCTTGATATGCCTCCGGCGCGAGACCGTTATTGAAGGTTCCAAGCGGATGCACCATGCCCGAGTACCCCAGAGGTTCCGCCGCCAGTACGGCCGCGACCCGCTGCCCGCCAACGGCACTCAGAGCCCATCCGCATGGCCCCCCCATCGAGTGGCTCACTACCACGGTCGGGCCGGTCAGATCGAGCAGTTGTTCGGCGATAGCCTCAACGTGACGCTGGCTCGCACCTAACGAAGTGGCCATCGGTCCTTGGCTTGCCATGAACCGGTCACCGGCCAACGGATCGGAGGGCCAGCGGTTATGCTTGGAGGCACCTTGCCATAAGTCGTGCTTCGCCGGCTCCACGAACCGGGGGTATAGCATTCCGTAGTCTGCCGTGGGCGTTGCCGGGCCAAGCACGTTTTCGTTCCAGGCTGACCTTCCATGCCCCGGCCGATCTAGGACATATGTTGCATAGCCCGCCTGCAGGAACCGATGCACCCATCCGCGCCGACCGTCCGGTGTCCTGACGAAGTCAGCGCCCTGTCCGCCGCCACCATGGACGAAGAGGATAGAAACCGGACGGGGATTTACAGGAATGAACCACTGGACATAGGCGTTGATGCCGGGCCACACCGCGTCCCCGGCATCAACAGGCGGCGATGTCAGGAAGACACCGCCAAAGTCTGCCATTTCAAAGGTGCGCATGTTGCTCAGAAATGCGTTTCCATCTGCGTCGTGAAGCTCATTTCCCGCTCAACTAGCCGCGGATCTGCGGCCACGGCGCGGAGGAAAGCTATGCGGTCCTCCTTCTCCTGTCCTTCCTTCAGGTGATAGAGGTTGCGCAGATTGAACGACGCGCGGGGCGACGTAACCTCGGCGAACACCCGACGACGATCGCGCTCGTAAAATTCGAGTATTTCCTCCCCTGCCCCGTCATGGATGACCCGGTTCAAAGCGCCGATCAGGGCGAAAGCATCGAACATGCCGCCAGTCAGGCCAAGCCCGCCTGTGGGGTTGGTGATATGGCCAGCGTCACCGACAAGCAGGATCCGCCCCACACGCATCCGATCGGCTATGCGCTGGTGCATGCGGTAGGGCGAGTAGGCGAGCACCTCATAGGGCAGGTCGGGCAGGTGATCAGCGAACATCGTGTGGATGCGCTCTTCCAGCCCCTCGAAAGGTAGCTCGGGGTCTTCGACAAAGGTTACCCGCCAGACGTCTGGCTGCTCGATCTTGCAGATAATGGAGCCGTGCTTCTGATCGAGCTGCATGACGGACTCAGGATAGTTCAGCGCCGACAGGTTGATTCTCGTGTTCGTCGCCACATAGCGCTCGGGCCAGGTTGTCCCCAGAAACTGGAGCCCCAGTACATTCTGGCGTACCGTGCTGTTCGCGCCATCCGCCCCTATGAGATAGTCGCCTTCCAGCACTGCCGATCCATTGGGTCCCTCGACCTCCGCGATCACGCCGCCCGCAGTTTGGCAGCACCCGGTCAGCTTAGTTCGCAGCAATATCTCCACATTCGGCTGCGCCGAGACATGCCGTGCAATGATCTTGGACAACAACCCTTGGTGCAGATGAAGCGCATTCCCCCCCATCCCCTCAGGCGTCCATTTCCACTCAATAAGTTCGCCCGTGCTGTGGATACGCCAGCCGAAGGTCTGGCGCAGGAAACCCTCCGCTTCACAGTCCTGCAACAGTCCAAGCCGGTCGAGATGGGGCAGAACGGGATAGTGATAGACCAGCGCACGCGGCTTATCGTTGAACTGCTCCTCCGCCTCGATAATCGTGACACGCGTGCCTTCCTTCGCGAGTCCGAAAGCGGTTAGCAGGCCAATGGGCCCGGCTCCAACGACGATTACATGTTGAGCCATTGCGGTTCCCTCCAGTTGTTTTCTGATGCGCATGCACCTGCGTTATTCAAAGCTTCGCGATCCAATCGGTCACGTCCGCGGCGTCGGTGACGTCGCCATATTTCTGATCGATGTCATAAAGGCTGGCTTCATGTGGCGCGTTCGCGCGATCAGCACAGCAGTCGCGCGGCACCAGAACGTTGAAGCCAGACTGCACTGCATCCACGACGGTCGCCCGGACACAACCGGACGTAGTCGCGCCCGTTACCACTATGGTATCGACACCCGCCCCGGTGAGCATGGCCGCCAGGTTCGTGCCATGGAATGCTGATGCGCCATGCTTCTCCACGATCGGATCGCCATCGGAGATCCCGGTCGCCGCATCGATCTCAACGAGCCTGCTCCCCGCGAGAAGCGCTCTCATTCCGGTGGCCTTACGCAGCCAGGCCAACGTCTCGACCTCCCAGGGCTGGTAGGCGATAGTCGTGTAGATAACGGGAAAACCACGGCTTCGGGCCAGATCGGTGATGGCACGGGTTCGCGCGATTTGCGCATGCATATCCGCCGCCGTCGGGTAAACAGTGTCGGTGAAGCCATAGGTAAAATCGACCACCACGACCGCCGGCCGAGTGCCGCGGGGCACGCTGCCTCCGAACCCCGCCTTTTCATAGACTTCATCCTGCGACATCGAACACCTTACCCCCTTCGCAAGCCGTCAGGTCCTTCGCTACGACTGCTCCGTCCAGCAACACCGGTTCTCCATCCAAAAACAGCGAGCAACCGCGCAGCGGTATATCGAGATGGCAGTCCGTGTCGTTCATGCCGCCAAGCTCGTTATTTGGACCGGTTGAGAACAGCACGTTGCCAAGAAAGCTACGCATCTCCATGCCCATTCCGCCGGGGAATTCGCCGGGCGTCATCCGGTGCCACTTGGCGTCAGGATTCATTCCCCAGCCGATGTGGCTCAGCGCAAAGCCGCGCGGATCATTAAAGTCCGCCATGTACGACTTGACCAGATCAGCTTCCAAGCCGCCCCGGATCGAGGTGACGACGCCCTTCTCGATCGTGTATGTTATAGGCTCGCGCACATAAATATTCTGCGGCAGCAATATGTCGCCCGGCGCGATGACGATCTGCCCGTCCACGCCGTCGTCGTCGCCGCCTGTAAAGACGAAGCCGGATGGCCAGTGATCCCATCGGCCCGGCGTGTCGGTGCAGGCATATTCGGTGACAGTGGGATAGGTGCCAAGCTTATACGTGACGTCCGTCCCATAAGGCGACGTGATGTGCATCGATTTCGCGCGACACAGCAACTCGCCTGCGACCTCCACTTTCTCACGCAACTCCCTGGAAGGCAGCATCCGCGCGAGCAACTCCGGCGGCTCCACAACCGTAAGGACGCGAGCACCCGCGGCCTGGATCGCCATCTGCTCGGGCGAGAACAGCAGGAAGACGCAGTCGATCACCATATCGGCATTCTTCAATGCCTCCACGGCTTCAGGCATCCGCGAAAGCGGCGTCTGCCCTACCGCCCAATTGCCCATCGGTGCAGGCGCCGGCAGCCGCATGTGGTAGATATTCGCCTTGAGCGCCCGGCCCGCAGCGAGAAACGCGTCGGCATAATCTAGTCGCTCGTCACCCTGAGTCAGCACGACCAGCCGCTCGTCGGCGCGAACACAGGACATTTTCAGCTGGTGGAGGCATATCTCCGCGAAACTAGCGCGATCCATTTGCGGTGGCCTCCTTGATGTCGGCTTGAAAACCTGCGACTGCGCCGAGGAAACCGTCCAGATCATCCCACGGTATCATGTGCCCTGCGCCTTCGACGGTCACGACCTCGATGCCGGGCGCCAGTGTCCGAATTTCTTCAATATCTGCCGTTTCGATGACCGGCGAGCCACCGGCCACGACGAGCCGTATCGGCAGGTCAAGGTGCGGCAGGTCGGCATGAACGTCATCCGTATGAAAGCCTTTATAGGCCGCGTCGATCGCACGCAGTTCGCACGTGTGGAGCCATTCAGCACGCAGCGCGCGCTGATCCTGAGTCCAGGTCGGGCAGAATGCCTTCATTTCTTCCGCCGAGCAGCCGCGCTGCGCCAGCAAGATCGAATCCTCATACCATGGCCATGCCGAGGGATAGGGGCGACGGCCCGGCCCGCTTACGGGCGGATCGGCCAAGATCAGCCCGGCAAAAATCCCGGGCGCTTTCCGGGCGGCGCGGATCGCGGTGCGGGCGCCCATGGAATGACCAAGAATCACCGGACGATCGAGATCAAGAACACCCGTCAGCGCGACGACATCATCCGCCATTGCATCCAGGGAATAATCAAGGTCGCCAGCTTGACTTAATCCGCGGCCCCGAACGTCGAGCACATGAACCTCGTACGTCTCGGCCAGGCGAGCGGCAACGAAATCCCACGTGACCGCTGGCGACGTGATGCCAGGCACGAGAAGCATCTGACGCCGCCCAGGCGCGCCATGGCGCACAAGATGGTGCCGGATGCCGTTCGCATGAACGTTGTATCCGAAAGGACTGCCGTCCATTGTTAGAATGCCCCTGATAAAAGCGTCCCGCCACCGGGCACGCGCGTGTCGAGGTCAAGGGCTCGCAACATCGCCCAGGTTGTGGAGATGGCTGCGGTCAACACCGGCTTGCCGACCTGCGCCTCAACGATCGAGACGGCGGGCAGCGACGGCATCTGCACGCATGCAGACAAAATTACAGCATCGACCTCGGCCAAATGCTCCATCGACGCGACGATGCCCGGAAGCCGGGCGGGGTCGTGAGCGGCGACTGCCAAATTATCCGAAATCTCAAGAGCGCGCCATTCGACGACATCGATGCCTTCGGCACGAATATAGTCGACAACAAGCTCGGTTAGCGGCTTCATATATGGCGCCACAATCGCCACTCGCTTCGCGCCAATCGCCTTGATCCCATCCACGAGCGCGCCAGCTGACGATACGACGGGGGCCGGATGGCCATTATCGATTGTTGCCTGATGCAGGCGGGCCTGGGACTCACGATGGTAACCCTTGCCCATCGACATGATAGCCACCAGACATGCATAACCCATCACGTCGACGGCCGCGTCAGATAACTCGATGGCGCACGTGTCGCTGGCGCCGTCCATTTTGGACAGCTCTTCCTTGGTCACGTGCTTCATGCGCATGCGGGCCGAATGGAAGGTAAAGCGCTCGGGCGAGATGGTCTCGCGGGCACGGAGGAGCGCCGGTATTTCAGTCTCCATCGTAACATTCGAACTCGGCACGATCTGCCCTATACGGTAGGCCCTCAATTGCCCTCTCCTTTGCTGCTGTGGCAACATTAATTCGTCCGTTGGATAAATACAAGGTCGAATATCCATGGGATCCAGCTTGGCTTATGCATATCGGAGCCGGTCCTAATTTAGTCAGGTGTCAAACACATGACCGATGGGACGCTGCGCCTGCGACGGCGGCCACTGCCCATGCACATTCTCACTTGATTTCTTTTTCTGTATAATTGATTGTGGAAATATCGGGAAGTTACCTTGCGCGCAGCATGTCTGGCCGATGTGCGATTGCAGGCTGCCCGTGGGTCCTGTCTGTTTGGTTGCGAACCGCCGACCGGATCCAGTTTATAACGAGATTGAAAGATTTTCGTCGCGCGGCCGAACAAGGCGCGCCAGCGAAGATACGAGAGGAATGCACTGGATGCCACCGCAAATAACAAACGTCCAGAAACAGTCCGAAAGTTTGAATCGGCGGCATCTGGTGAGCGCCGCAGGTATCGAAGGCTCGAGCGTTACGCGTGCTTCGTGCATCTCGCGTGATACCTGGAGGAGTTCAGGGGATAAGTCCTCCCACTCCTTTGCCAATTCAAAGCACGCGCGCCCTCGGTGTACGCCGCGTCACGCGCCCACTCATCATCATTGCCAGGAGAACGGTGGTGCTGCTGAAGAGCCCATAACCGCTGCAATGCCAGGCCTATTTCAGTTGCTTTCCGACGAGGGCCATTCTTCGGACGCCTTTTTAATCCGCAGATTGAAGCAGGCGATTCTGAATGGCCCACGCTTCGATGCGGCCGAAGCCGATATTGCGCGGGATTTGGGATTGTCAGCAAGAACCCTGCGCCGACGACTCCATTGTCTAGAGACGTCTTACGCACAAATTATCGCGGAAGTCCGATTCGCATTCGCCAAGCAATGCCTTTCCGATCCACAACTGACGATTGGCGACGTGGCTGATCGGGCGGGCTACACCGAAGTGAGCAACTTCAGGAACGCCTTCAAACGATGGGCGCACGTTTCACCACAGGCTTTCCGCGACTTGATAGGCCTGACTCAGCCAGGACGAGCGAGCCCTCTGACCCAGCCGATTACAAAGGCCAGCATAGGCGGCCGTCATCTTTCCGCACGCAACACGTCAAAGGAGCGACCATGTCTGACCTAAATGCACACACTACCGCTTTTATGAGCACATTCAATGACGGCGATTACGACAAAATGCTCGGTCTTCTGTCTCCAGACTGCGTGTACATGGATCCCAACGGCATCGAGCATAAGGGTGTCGATGCCATCGGCGCATCACTCAAGTCCATCTTCGACGGCACTCTTGGAAGCGTCCAGTATACGGTTTCCTCGACGATGCTGGACGAACCAAGCGACCGCGCCCTTGTCGCCTGGACGATGATGATGACGGCCGCAGACGGCCAGCAATCTTGCGTCGACGGGCTGGATATCCTGGATTTTCGCGACGGCAAGCTCATCTCGAAGAACGCCTTCTGCAAAGCAAATGGACTTGCCATACGATCGGTGAAATGAAGTTCTGCCGACTTTGCGCTTCCCCGGCACTAAGCTTCGACAGCGGGAGCCGGGGAGCTTATATCAGGACCATAGTCGTCCGCATATAGGAGTGCGCAGCTAGAGCATTTTCGAAGCAGATGGCATCACCTGCTGGATCGGAAAATGTAGGAATCGAAAGACTTTAGAGCCTGATCCGATCCAGTTTGATCGGATCAGGCTCCAGACAGCGTCGGGTGAATGTGGCGCGAGTCGTTCGACCGACACAGAGCGCATGATAGATCGTTTCGATCCCGCCGCTGTTCTGTGACGTCCGTGATCAAGTGCATGAATTGCAGAAATTGCCGCTCCATTTTTCCCGTCCTCGCCTTCGTTTACGTTGATAAGGTATAGTCATGGCTACAATAGCTTCTGTCTCGAATGACACCTCGGTTGACGCTGTATGTGAAATCATTGACCGGGATGGTGCCGTCATCATTGAGGGCATGATCACACCGGGTGTGATGGATCAGCTAGTCGGCGACCTGGAGCCATGGATAAAGCGTTCACCGTTCGGAGAGGCTGGCTTCTCGGGCAATCGAACCCGGCGCACGTCCGCGTTATTTGCCAAATCACGGCATATGACGGAATTTGTTCTCCATCCGTTGTTTCTAGGCACGGCTGAGAGACTTCTTTGCGTCGAGTTCCCGATGATGGCAGGCGAACGGCAGACCATGGTACGGCCCACGGTTCAGGTATCGGTGACGCAAGCAATCGAGATCAGTCCGGGCCAGGCTGCACAGGACCTGCACCGTGACGATGGAATGTACCACGTCCGCCATCCCGGTCCCCATGTGCTCCTCCAGACGCTTCTTGCAGGAACGGACTTCACCGCAAGCAACGGCGCAACGATGGTGATCCCGGGCAGCCATAAATGGGACATGGACCGGCGGCCTCAGCCCCATGAAGCGGTTCCTGCTGAAATGAAGCGCGGATCGGGTCTTATGTATGTGGGCAGCGTCTATCATGGAGGGGGCGCGAATATTTCGAACGAGTGCCGCTTGGCGATCGCACTATCCTTCACCCAAGGCTATCATCGTCAGGAGGAGAATCAGTATCTGGTTGTGCCGCGAGACATGGTGAAACAATATCCCAAGCGGGTTCAACAGCTTTTGGGATATGAGATGTCGCCGCCATTCTGCGGCTGGGTTGAGATGAACGAGCCCAGCATCGTCCTTGAAAGTGACGACTTCGCCATAGCCAAGGCATTCAGCCCTTATGAGCATGAGTAACAGCTTGGTACGCGGGGCAAAAATAGGTTGAGAACTATAGATCGGCCCTTGATCGATCGCTTATGTCGGTACATCTTTGCGTCCACATCAGCGTGGAAGCAACAGGCCCGCCTTTCAACTCATCTATGCCCTTAGCTGTGTGATTGCCCCTTTTTTGGCCGCTTTCCATATGCGACTTCACGCCGTTGGCACTATGGTCCCGCGCATCCATCCGGCTCTGGACGAGATGGATGCGCGGCGGCGTCTTCCCGTCATTCCGAAAACTGACTGCGTGATAACGTGGAGTAACAAATGCGCGACCCTCGATACGATATTCTCTTCGAACCGCTGCAGATCGGCCCTGTAAGAACGAAGAACCGGTTCTATGTTGTGCCGCACGCCACCGCGATGGGCATGCCCGCCCTGGATGAGATGATTGCGTTCCGGAAAGCCAGGGCCGAGGGTGGCTGGGGCGTTGTCTGTCTTGAGGAGACGATGATCCACGAAACCTCGGACCACGCACCTTTGCCTGATCCGCGGATGTACAACGACAAATATATCGAGCCGCTATCACGCGTGGTCGCAGCCGTGAAGGAGTATGGCGCGCTCGCAGGTATAGAGCTCGCGCATGCGGGTGCCTCCGGCCCTGCCATCAACCATCGCGAACATCCGCTTTCACCCACCGGCAAGTTCCCACATTATTTCATCAATCCCATCTCGGCGCGAACCATCGACAGGCAGGACATCACAAACTTCCGCCAGTGGTATCGGGACGCGGCGCTGCGTGCCCGCAAGGCCGGCTTCGATATCATTTACGTCTACTGCGCGCACAACCTGTCGCTGCTGCAGGACTTTCTGGATACCAGGACGAACAAGCGCACCGACGAATATGGCGGCGTATTTGAGAATCGCGTCCGCTTGCTCCGGGAGACGCTTTCCGACGTGAAGGACGCGGTGGGGGACACCTGTGCCGTCGCCGTTCGCTTCGCTGTCGAGGATCGGCGTCGGCCTTCGAACATCACCGCACTCGAGGATGGTCGCCGTGTGGTGGAGGCGCTTGCCGATGTGCCTGACCTGTGGGACGTGAACGTCAGCGATTGGGCCTGGGATAGCGGCAGCAGTCGGTTCTTTGAGGAGGGCCAGCAGGAGCCGTTCATCGATTTTGTGAAAAAGGTCACCAACAAGCCGGTTGTTGGCGTCGGCCGCTTCACCTCGCCTGATGCGATGGTAAGTCAGATCAAGCGCGGAGTGCTTGATCTCATCGGGGCCGCGCGCCCTTCGATAGCTGACCCTTTCCTCCCGAACAAGATCGACACGGGCCGTCACGACGACATCCGGGAATGTATCGGCTGCAACGCCTGCACCGCTGAGGTGATGACCTATTCCAGAATCCGTTGCACGCAGAACCCCTCCGCAGGCGAGGAGCATGTGAACGGCTGGCATCCTGAGAATGTGCCGGAGGCGCACGACCCCGACGCATCTATACTCGTAGTGGGCGGCGGCCCGGCTGGCTTGGAGGCAGCCCACACGCTTGCCAAGCGTGGATATCAGGTATCTATCGCGGACGCGGGCAGCGAATGGGGCGGCCGCCTCGTACGCGAGCGGAGGATGCCGCGGCTGAGTGCCTGGGGTCGCGTGGTGGATTACCGCGTCAGTCAGCTACAGACGATGCCGAACGTCAACATGTATCTCGAAAGTCCGCTCAACGCAGACGATATCGTGGGTTTCGGGGCCGACCACATCATCATTGCGACGGGCGCCAAATGGCGCGGCGAAGGCGTGGGACGCCATCACGACGAGCCCATCACGGGGCACGACCTTCCCCATGTGCTTTGCGCGGAGGACATCCTCAACGACAATGTGCCGAGTGGCGGCAGCGTTGTCGTCTACGACGAGGACTATTATTATATGGCGGCCGTTATAGCCGACCGCCTTGCCAAGGCGGGTTGCAAGGTGACCTATGTAACGACGGCCAGCGATCCTTCCCCCTGGACGCACAACACATTGGAACTCGTGCACGTCATCAATTCAATGAATGAAGCCGGGATCGCGATCGTGGTCGGCACAATGATCACATCGATCGACGAAGGTTCGGTGACCGCCAGCCGCCTGCTTGACGGGGCAGAAAGCCGCATCGACGCGGACACAGTTGTCCTGGTTACCGGCCAGATCTCTGACGATGAACTCTATCAGGAGCTAGTCGCGAAGCGCGGGGCGGGCCTCATCCGCTCGGTCGATCGGGTCGGAGACTGCCTCGGCGCTGGCCAAATCGCGCAGGCTACTTACGATGGCAGAAAGGCGGGAATCCGGTTCGGCGAGTTGACTCCAACCGGATGAGCTCGGAACGCTGGCTGGTCTATATGCCCGGCCAGCGTTCGCTTATGGCACGGCCGCCTGGATGCCCGCAGCGAGAAACTCGACCATATGGTCGAGCATCTCGTCCTTGGAAATATGCCTGATCTTACCTTCAGTCAGGTCCTCAATGCGGCCGAGATCGTTCAGCATGAAGAGATATGTCCCCACGAGAAACGCCATGCGCAGGCCGATGGTTCTCTTGGGAATGTCGGGGAGCACCTTCGCCAGCGCATCGACATACCGCTTGACTGAGGCGTCGTAGACCTCCCGCCGCAGTCTCAGCGCATGCTCTTCCGGCTCGGCGTGCAGACGGGCCTGAAGGCGCACGAAGGCGGACCCCGCCTCTCCGCTGTACTTCAGATCCCATTGTGGTTGAAGATAAGCGCGGACGATCGCCTTGACCGTTAACGGTTTTCCTCCTTCAAGAAGCTGATCCAGCAGAACGTGACGGCGTCCGGACAACAATCCGCCGCGACGACGATAAACCTCATCGAACAGCTGCTGCTTGCTCTCGAAATAATAGCGGATCAACCCCTGGTTAACGCCCGCCCGCTCGGCGATATCGCGGATGCTGATGCCCGCATAGCCCCCTTCTGCGAAGGCGATCTCCGCCTTGTTGAGGATCGTCTCGCGATGGTTGCCGTCCTTCCTTGGCCGACCAGGCTTACGCCGCCTTTCTGTAGCTTCCGTCTTTTTTTCCGGAGCGGCCGCGGCCTGCGCTTCAGCTTCCATTCTCACCGCTTCCAACATCAAGATTTCTGAATCGCATGGGCAAGTACCAGGCTTGCGAGAAGCCGAGCTCGTCCACGTCCTTGGATAACGTCACGTCCAGTCACTGAATAATATCTCCGCGATTTCGCCGATGGTCAATTTGCCTGTCCATTGTTGGAATGGACAGGTGGGGTAGCATCTGCGCATACGCCGCCAGAACCATAGCATTGATGTTGTAACGACCGACGAGGAAGGTGGGCAGCGGCGGGCGCACTCGCGCCGAAGCTAACGCACGACGCCCGGTCGGTATCGTTTCGCGGCTGCGGCGTGCAGCAGCTGTTCCCGCCCTCGTCGTCACATTCCAACTCGCTACGGTCTTTCCGATGCGATGGGCCTTCAACCGCCACCTCCTATGCTGCCCAGACGCGCGTTAATTCTACACCTGCAATATTACAAGATGAAACTCTTTACTATCTCGCCGTTTAGCCCGAGCCGCCAACGTTATATTCTCGATTTTGTTGCGCGCAACCGGCAGGATATCATGTCGTGGTAGTGCTCGACCTTGAGGCGACCTGGGCAGTAAGCCGGGCGTGATGCACGGAGCAAGGTGGCCGCCATGGCCCCATTGCGAAGCAGTCGGAGGCATCGAGTGGCGTAAATAACGGTAGAAATCTGCACTTGCGATCGATCAACTGGCCTTCGCTCAGCATCCGTCGATCTCCTTCGCCCCTCGCGCATGGCTCCAGATGATCGCCGAAACGACGCATCGACTATCCGCCCAGGAAAGCCCTACGACAACAAAAACAAACCGCTCGAAACGAGGTATATGCGCCCTGCCCTTTCGACCGAGCAGAGCCGCCTTTCTTGACTTGACCAATAATTTTGCATCTGTAGAATTAATCCGGAAATCTGAGAGAGTCTAGCGCGAGATATCCCTGCCTGAAATAACATCGTTCGGATGAACTTACCCGGGAAAGCTCAGCGCATATGTGGAGCCCGTCTGGTCGAAAATCAGCTGAGCAGATTTGATCGGCACGGAAAGCCAGGCTCTCTTAATATAGGACTAAAGGCATGTTCGCAGTATCCGGCGATCGAGCGTGGAGAAGCAGTCTGGCCGGGTAGATACCGGCTCGGAGAACCGACGCAGGGACACTGTTCAAACCGACGACGACCCGATCTTTTTATTATTGACTTGAAGAATATTCTGGAGAGAAGATTCAATGGCCAGCCCGGCAAAGATAGATTTTGTTTATTTATCCGAGAGCGACATGATCGCAGCGGGTGTGACCGACATGCCGACCTGCGTCGATACGATGGAGGAGATGTTCGGGCTCTTGTGGCACGGCGACTATCGCATGGCGGGTGCCAATAATGACTCCCATGGCGCGATGGTGTTGTTTCCAAAGGAGTCTCCTTTCCCCGACATGCCGAAGGCGACTGCCGACCGCCGCTTCATGGCCATGCCCGCCTATCTTGGCGGTCGCTTCCGTACAGCCGGCGTCAAATGGTATGGATCGAACGTTGAAAATCGTGAGAAAGGCCTGCCGCGGTCTATCCTGATGTTCGTGCTCAATGACGCAGACACGGGTGCGCCTCTTGCCTTCATGTCCGCCAATCTCCTGTCAGCGTACAGGACCGGCGCCATTCCCGGCGTCGGGGCTCGCCATCTGGCGCGTCGGGACTCCAAAGTGGTCGGCCTTGTCGGCCCCGGCGTCATGGGTAAGACCACGCTCATGGCTCTGTGCGCCGTTTGTCCCGACATCGACACGATCAAGATCAAAGGGCGCGGCAAATCCAGTATCGATAGCTTCCTCGCCTGGCTCAAATCCGACATGCCCCAGATCGCGAACATCGAGGTGGTCGATACGATCGAGGCGGCGGTTCGCGAATCCGACATCGTCACCTACTGCAACACCGGTCTGTCCGGCGACCCATCGACCTATCCTCTTGTCAAACGTGAATGGGTCAAGCCCGGCGCTTTCCTGGCTATGCCATCCAGCTGTGAGATCGACAGTGACATGGAAGCTCCGGAAGTTCGTAAGGTCGTGGACAATACTGGTCTCTATGAAGCCTGGTTTGAAGAATTGCCAAAGCCTGCACACAATGTGGTGCCCGTCATTGGCGTAAAGTTCATGGACATGATCGCCGAAGGCCGAATGGCCAAAGAGGATCTCGAGGATTTGGGTCGCATCGTCGCTGGAGAGGCGCCGGGCCGGACGAATGATGAGGAGATCATCATCATGTCGGTAGGCGGAATGCCGGTTGAGGACGTCGCCTGGGGCACAATCATCTATCGAAACGCCATCGAACGCAACATCGGGCAAACCCTGAACCTTTGGGAAACGCCCGTTCTGCGCTGATGCATAATCCGTATTCGGCCAGATCGGCCGCGCTACTTAGTCGGAGGACAAATGGTTAATGTCGTAAAACTCAAGACAGGCTCAAGATATGAGGATCTGGCGAGCTATTCGCGACTGGTAGCGGTCGATAACTTGATATTCGTTTCCAACACCGCGGGCCGCAATCCTCAAACGCAGGAGATACCGGACGATGTCACCCAACAGACCGAACAGGTGATAGCCAACATCGAGCGCGCGCTTGGCGAGGTCGGAGCAAGCCTTGGCGACGTGGTTGCGTCCCGCATTTTCATCCAGGACCCGGCCGACGTACCAGCGGTCATGGCCAAGGTAGGGGAACGTTTCCGCGGCGTCGATCCGGCGATGACATTGACGTGTCCTCCACTTAGTTCGAACGTGTACAAGGTCGAGATCGAAGTGACCGCATTCCGGGGCGCTTCGAAGGGTAAGGTGGAAACCCGACGACTGTCGATCTGACCCACGTCGTCGTCGCTCCATCGGCGGCGGGTATATATATGTATGAAGGATAGCCAGGTGGAATCGCCAACCGCATCCATAACAACTAGCGACAGGCTTCCGCGATCCGCTTCCGTGGTCATTATCGGGGGTGGGATCGTTGGGCTGACAGCGGCGCTCACGCTCAGCGAGCGCGGTGTTCAGGTGGTTGTCCTGGAAAAGGGGTCGGTAGCGGGGGAGCAGTCGTCCCGTAACCAGGGCTGGATTCGCAAGACCAGTCGCGCTCCGGCCGACGTGCCGCTGGCTGCCGCTTCAGACCGGCTTTGGGCTGGATTGGCAGAGCGGGTCGGTTCCGATGTAGGCTATCGGCAGGCCGGCATTCTCTTTCTCGCTAAAAGCGAGGCGGAAATGCATGTCCACGAGAAATGGCTACAATCCGTCGAGCAGTGCGATCTGGATTCTCGTCTGCTCACCCTGCGGGATATCGATCACCTCGTTCCTGGCGGACGCGGCGACTGGGCTGGGGGCATCTATACGCCGTCGGACGGGCGTGCCGAGCCCTCGCTAGCCGCCTACGCGATCGCGCGCGCCGCACGCGCCAAGGGGGCGATCATACTCGAAAACTGTGCGGTGCGCTCGCTCGTCCTTTCTGGCAGTCGTGTCACGGGTGCAGTGACAGAGCATGGCGAGATCCGCAGCGATGCCGTTTTGCTGGCGGGCGGCCTGTGGTCGCGGCGCTTCCTGGGTAATCTGGGCGTCGATCTTCCGACTTTGCCGCTTACTGTGTCGGTGGCCCGCACCGCTCCGATGGAGGGGCCGACCGAGATTGCCGTGGGAGGGCCGGACTTTTCCTTTCGGAAACATGCGGATGGCGGCTTTATCGTAACCCAGCGCAGTGCCGTAAAGGCGCCGATCACGCTTGACCATCTCTTGATCGGCCAACGATATATTTCCTCCCTGAAGACCCAAGGGCGGTATCTTCGAGTGTCGATCGGGCGCGAATTCTTTCAGGATCTGGCCCTTCCTCGCCGCTGGAAACCTGATGCCCGTTCACCCTTTGAGCGTGTCCGAACAAAAGATCCGGCGATCGATCAACGCGCAATCGGTGAAGCTTTCGCTGCTCTGAGCGCAGCCTGGCCCGTATTCGAGCAGGCCGAAATCGTCCAGACGTGGGCAGGAACCGTGGATGTCACCCCGGACTCAACGCCAGTCATCGATCACGTGAGCAGCATCCCCGGGCTGACCGTCTGCACGGGCTTTTCAGGTCATGGCTTCGGAACCTCGCCTACGGCGGGTGAACTGGCGGCCGACCTGATAACGGGCGCCGACCCCATAATAGATCCGTCACCTTATCGGTTCAGGCGGTTCGCAGCATCTTAGCAATCGGTCCATCCGAAACGATTAGCGGGTCGGCTTCCGCAAAATCAGGCCGAAGATCATAAAGACCACTTGTTGGACCCACTATCGAGAGGACAGGAGCCGCAATGAACGCCTACAAAATGCTCATAGATGGTCAGCTGGTGGATGGTGCGCGCATCATCCCGGTCATAGATCCTTCGACGGGCGAACCGTTCGCCCAGGCCCACGCCGCCGATGGGGCGCAGATCGACGAAGCGGTCGCATCTGCGGCGCGTGCGTTCCCGGCATGGGCGGCGGCACCTTGGGAAACGCGCCGTGCGTGCCTGCTGGAGTTCGCGCAGCGCCTCGAAAACGAGACGGATAGCTTTACGCACCTCCTTATCAGGGAGCAGGGCAAACCCTATGGCGAAGCCCGTTTCGAGGTCGAGGCAACGATCCGCGGCATCCGTTTCTATGCGAATGTCGAGCTGAAGGCCGAGACGCGAACCCACCCCACGGGCGATTATGAGGTCGAGCGCCGCCCGCTTGGTGTCGTGGCCGGTATTACGCCGTGGAATTTCCCGATGATCCTGGCGAGCAACAAATATGCGCCCGCTCTCATTACCGGAAACACGATCGTCCTCAAACCTGCGGCGACCACGCCTCTGACAACCCTGGAACTGGGCCGTCTGGCCGCCGACATTTTCCCCCGTGGCGTGTTCAATATCGTTGCTGACAACAACGACCTTGGTGCGCGCCTGGCCGGGCACCCGGACATCGCCAAGGTTTCGTTCACCGGCTCCACGAACACCGGCAAGGCCGTTCTGAGAAGCGCTGCGGACGATATGAAGCGCGTTACTCTCGAACTAGGCGGCAACGATCCCGCCATCGTGCTGGCGGATGCTAATGTCGAGGCGGCGGCCCGGGGCCTCGCTGCCACCGCCTTCCTCAATGCCGGCCAGGTATGCGCAGCGCCCAAGCGCCTCTATGTCGCCGACCAGATATATGATGATTTCAGGGAGCGGTTCGTGACCGCCACACGCGAAATCAGGATGGGGGCTGGCGACGAGGACGGCGTAACGCTCGGGCCTGTTCAGAACCGCATGCAGTTCGACAAGGTGCGCGGCATGATCGAAGAGGCAGCAGCATCCGGCACGGTACTGACCGGCGGCCACGTCGCCAATCGACCAGGCTTTTTCATCGAGCCGACCATCATTGCCGATCTCGACGATCAGGCTCCGCTGGTTACCGACGAACAATTCGGCCCCGTCGTGCCGCTACTGCGCTTTACGGATGAGGCGGACGCGATCGCGCGTGCCAACGAGGGCGCTTTTGGATTGGGCGCCTCCATCTGGACGCGGGACATCGATCGCGCGCGGCAGCTTGCTCGCGGCATCACGGCGGGCAGCGTTTGGATCAACCAGCACATCGCCATCCATCCCGATATCCCGTTTGGGGGCGTAAAGCAGTCCGGTCTTGGTTCGGAAGGCGGGATTGAGGGGGTGTACGAATACACCCGATTACAAGTGATCAATGCCGCAGGATAGCATTCGCGATAGCGGCACCGGAAGCCAAAGAGGAGCAGCATGACTACGCATCAGGACAATGACGAGCCAATGGACGATCGACACTTGGATCGGCGATCGCTGATGAAATTCGGCGCCGCGGCTGCGGGCTCAATCGCGCTGGTCAGCTGCGCCAAGGAAAACCCGAACCGGGAAGCGCGTGACGGCAAGGACGAAGGTCCCTACGATGTCGTGGTCGTTGGTGCTGGTTACGCCGGTGTCACCGCCGCCCGCGAACTGGCTGCCCAGGGTTGGCGAGTAGTGGTCCTCGAAGCGCGTCCGCGCATTGGTGGCCGTACCTTCACAAGTAAATTCCTTGGTCGCCAGATCGAATTGGGCGGCTCGTCGGTGCACTGGTTACAGCCGCATGTCTTCGCCGAGATGCAGCGTTACGGCTTCGGCTTCCAGGAAGTGCCGCTGCGCAACCTGGACAAGGCCTATGTGATGACTGCCGATGGCAAGGTGCACGATGTGCCACCGGCACGTTTTGACGCTGGCTACGACGACGCGTTCAAGAAGTTCTGCGAAGGCGCCAGGACCCTTTTCCCGCAACCCTTCTCGCCCTTCGCCAACCCGGAGGTTGCCAAGCTGGACGAGATTTCAGGCGCCGCGAGGATGGCAAAGCTCGACCTTGACCCTATCCAGCGCGCGTCGCTGAACGCGGAGCTGGTGCTCTACGCGGGATCCCCCACAAACACGTTCAGCGCCATGAGCTTCGTGAAGCTGGCCGCACTCGCGGCCTGGGATCCATATACCTTCACAGACTCAGAAAAGCACTGGCACATCGCCAACGGCGGCACTGCCGCACTCGCGAAAGCGATCCTCGACGACAGCAAGGCCGACGTCAGGCTCGGCACCGTAGTCAAGCAGGTGGAGACCACCGCGACAGGCGTCACGCTGCGTACTGCCGATGGACAGACGGTCGAGGCGAAAGCGGTGCTTTTCACGTTGCCGACCCAGGTCTATCCGGACATAGAATTCAAGCCGGGCCTCTCCGCAGAGAAGCGCGCATTCATCAAGAACGGGGACATCTGCGACGGCGCGACGATGTATATGCGCATCAAGCAGAATATCGGCAACACCTTCGCCTTCTGCGACGATCCCAATCCCCTGAACGCCATCCAGACCGAGGAGTCTGACGACACGGTGGGTACGATCCTGAAGGCGACCCTTGGCCGCCAATCCCTCCTCGACATCAACGACCAGGACGCCGTCAACGCCGAACTGCGCAAGATCCATCCGACTGCGGAGATCACCGACATCGCACCCTATAACTGGGTCAAGGACCCGTTTTCCAAGCAGGCGTGGCCTGCCTACCGGGCGGGATGGTTCAAGAAGTATAAGGACATGGCGAAGCCGGAAGGCCGCATGTTCTTCGCAGGTTCCGGGACGGCGGACGGCTGGCACGCCTATATCGACGGCGCTGTCGAAAGTGGTATTCGTGCGTGCCGTGAGGTGACGCAGTTGCTCGAGAAGGGAAACCAACAATGATCAACCGGTTGTTGAGGTACCGCCGTTTGACGGCATGCGCGACGTTGTGCCTCGGCGCGCTCGCTGCATGCTCGAACCCGACGGCCGACGGAAACAAGCAGGACGGAAACACCGCCCCCGCACCAGCCGCCTCGGCGGACTATTCCGCCCTGGCGAGCAATCCTGCGGAGGTCGAGGCCGGGAAGAAGGTTTTCAGCAATTGCGCCGTTTGCCACTCCGCAGAGGCGGGGGCGCCGTCTCCGGCCGGTCCCACCCTCGCCGGGGTGCTTGGCCGCAAGATCGGTGGCGCGGCAGGCTATCCATACTCCCAGGCTTTGGCAAAGGCTGAGGGGGATTGGACGCCCGAGAAGCTTGACACTTTCCTGAAGAACCCGATGGAGGCTTATCCGGGCACCGCCATGGCGTTCGGAGGCCTGGCCAAGGGTTCCGATCGAAAGGCCGTGGTCGCTTATCTGGCGGGCACCGGCTCGAAATAGGGCGAGCCATTCCGCTCCCGTTGGGCCAAGTCCCGACCGGAGCGGATTTGCGCGTCGGACTGCGCGCGACACCGGCGACCCATCTCATCCGACGAAACGGACCAGCACATGCACGACACGCATTTCTACGAACCTCGTGCCGGACATGGCCTGACTCGGGATCCGTTGCGCGCCATCCTTGGCCCCCGGCCGATCGGCTGGATATCGAGCCGATCGGCTGCGGGAGTGGCCAATCTTGCGCCGTACAGCTTCTTCTCGATGCTCTGTGACAAGCCGCCGATCATTGGCTTCTCGAGCATCGGCGAGAAGGACTCATTGGCCAACATCCGCGAAACGGGGGTTTTCGCCTGCAACCTCGTCACGCGGCGCCATGCCGAGGCGATGAACATCAGCTCGCGACCCGCGCCACCGGGCATCGATGAATTTGAAGAGGCGGGCCTTAAGTCGGCCGATTGCACGATCATCGACTGCCCGCGCGTTGCGGAAACTCCGGTGGCTTTGGAGTGCCGCCTGATCGACATCAGGGGGCTGACCGATGCCGCGGGTAGCCGTACCTCGGCCTGGTTGACCCTTGGCGAGATCGTCGGCGTACACATCGATCGCACGCTTCTGCGGGACGGGCTGTTCGACACCGCTTCTGCCGGGATCGTGTTGAGGGCCGGCTATGCCGCCGACTATTTTGAGATCGGCTCGACAGCCGCCTTCACCATGAAGCGCCCTGCGGGTTAGAAGAGATTTTTGGTCCCTGTGCAGGATGGTGACACGTTGACAAAGGCACAACCGGCATTATTATCCGAACGCCTAATAACTACTGTATCCACCAATCATCATCGGGGAGATCTTATGGCTCTCAACTTCAAAGCGGGCTTGACCCTATTATCCGCCCTTTGCCTCGCACCAGTCGGCGCCATGGCGCATGACATGGGCACCACTAATTCGGAGGCGGAAATCACGGAAGGACTCCGCGCGTTCTTCGCTAGTCAGGACAAAGCAAATCGGGATGGTCTGTCGACCACCGAGTTGGTCAAGCGCTTCTATGCTGAAGACGTGATCATCACGGGTGAAGGGGATGCCGTTCCCAGGCGCGGTATCAAAGATGCCGTCACCGCGCTTGACGATTGGTTCGCTTATCTGGGTCCGAATGGAAACAAGGGCTGCGAATTTAGTGTGCAAGACTCGCTTGTGGCATCGGGCGACCTTGCTTCGGTATTCGCCGTGCTGAAATGCAAGCCGACTCCCAAGACCAAAAAGGAAGAGACGATCCGTCAGCTCTTCGTGCTGAAGCGTTCGCCGCTCGGTTGGCGCGTAGTGCGCGAAATGTGGCAGGCTGGTGACTTCGGAAAATAGCTTTATGTTCCCCACCAGTCTTCCTGGTATTGCATAACTTTGCCCCGGCTTGCACCTTCGTGAAGGCGCAAGACCGGGGCTATTCTTATTAAATCAGGCCAGTTCCTGGCAGACCGCATCGGCGAACAAAGTTAGCCAGGAACGTCCATTCGCGCTTCCTTTTCCACGCATGTTACAGGTTCAAGTTTGGCGATTGCATTTATGCAGATGAATAATTATGGTCGCGGCACTTGCGCTCTATTGCCAACGGTCACCGTCAACCATCCGGTGCCATGCGAGACGAAAAGAATTTCGGGAGATTGGGATGACACAAACCATAGTTGACACTGCATCAATAGCCGTCCCTCCTCCCCGTGGAGCCGAGCCCGTTGCGTTGCCGCGCACGCTCAGCACATTCAGGCTAGCCGTATTTGTCATTGCTGCGGTCGCGCCTCTAGCCTGCGTGATCGGTGTTTTGCCGGTTGCGCTTGTGTTCGGCAGCGGGACTGCCCTGCCGCTGGCCTTCGTCATCGCCACGGTGGTTACAGCGCTATTCGCTGTAGGCTATTCGGCGATCAGCCGCGAGGTTTTGGTGGGTGGCGCCTTCTATGCCTATATCGCGCGCGGTCTGGGATCAGTGGTGGGTATGGGCGCGGCGTGCGTGGCCGTGGTTTCCTACACGATGTTTGTGCCTGGCGGCTTCAGTTACCTGGGTTTTATCATGCATACCACGGTGCAGACTTTGCTGGGCTATGACTTGCACTGGGTAACCTATTCCTTGGCAGCTTGGGTCATCGTCGGCTTATTCGGTCTGCGCAAGATTGATTTCAGCGCTCGCGCCGTGCTGATCGTAATCCTTATCGAATTCATTCTCCTGCTGTTCTTCGATGCCGCCCTTGTCGACAAGCTCGGCACAAGCGCATTTCCAATACAGTCATTGGATATCGGTGGCCTCGCCAGTGGTGCGCCGGGCGTCGCGATCCTGCTCGCCTTTACATGCTACTTCGGAATCGAATCCGCGGCACTTTTTTCGGAGGAGGCCAAGTCTCCACAAAAGTCTGTTGCGCGGGCGACCTATCTCGCGATCGGCGCCATTGGTGTCTTCTATTTCGTGACGTCGTGGATCACCGTTGGCGGGGTGGGACCTGATAACATCAAGGGCATACCGGAGTCCGACGTCGGCCTCATCTACTTCAAGCTCAGCGACAAATTCATCAGCGGCGGATTCACCACGATCATGCAGGTCGCGGTCATCACCAGCATGTTCGCTACCGTATTGTCGATGCACAACGTGGCTGCCCGCTACATGTTTGTGCTTGGCCGCCAAGGTTGCCTTCCGCTCGTGCTCGGCCGTGCGCATCCCGTTCATGGTTCACCGACCATGGCCAGTCTGACCGTATCGGGCATCTCGCTCATAGTCATCGTTGGAGCCGCATATCTTGGCCTGCACCCGATGCTGGGACTTGGACTGGTGGCGCTCGGCTTCGCCGCGGCTGGGGTCATGTTCATGCAGGCGCTGACCAGCCTTGCGGTCATCTCCTACTTCCGGGACCATCCGCAACGTAAGCTCTGGCAGCACGTGATCGCACCCGCACTGGCGTTTATCGGCCTGCTGGGCGCGCTATACTTTGCCTTTGAAAACTTCGAGTATCTCAGCGGGAGCAGCAACCCTGTCGTTAATCGGATCCCTATCGGTATTCCGGTGGCGATGGTTGTCGGCATCGGCTTCGCGCTCTGGCTTCGTCGCTATCGGCCATCGCGTTTCGCAGCCATTCTTCAGGACCATCCCTGAAGCGTCCTGGTGTGGAAAGATACGGGCGCGTGGCCCGATAGGCCGATAAATATTCGATTGATGAATTATTCTTGTTGGCCTCGTGGCCTGTGATAAGCTCCCCGCCTGCGGTCCTTTTGCATCGAGGGCATCATCGAACGACCTCACCCTGCGAGCAGGCTGTCATCAGGAGATTAGAGAGTGAAGAGCGGACTTGGTGCACACCCTCGAATTACGTTGGCGATAGCGTGTACCCTCTATGGTCTATCACTCGTTCTGATCGATGTGGCGCCATTTTTTGTGGGCATGTACAACGACACGCTGCGTATCAGCCTAAGCCAGGCGGGCTTTGTTCAAACCATCGACCAGGCCGGCGGCGTCGTGGGAGCCGTACTCGGCTTCATCTTGATGCCACGCGCGCCGTGGCGGTTGCTTATATTGGGCGCTTCCCTGGCGGCAACCGTCGCCAACGCGCTGACCGGCATGGCGGACAGTTACTTACTGCTCTGCTCGGTGCGGTTCGCATCAGGATTGAGCGTGGTGCTTTTGACGACCGTGTGCGCATGCATCATGGCTCGAGCGACCGTTCCGGATCGCGCGTTCGGCGCCGGAATGGCCATCTCCCTGTTGCTGTCGGCCGCCGCAATCTGGCTGCTTGACGCCTTGCGTGAGTATATCGGCTACGGCGCCGCTCTTTCATCGGGCGCGCTCTGGCTGGGTGCCGCGGTGTTTCTATCGCTGCTGCTTCCCGCCGACCTGCGCGGTGGCACGGTTGATCTGGGGAGCCGTGATGGAGAAGGCACCCGGCTTGGCGCCATAGCGTTCGGAAAGATCGCGTTGGTGGGCTTGCTACTGTTCGCCGTGGGGGCAAACGTGGTTTCCGGATTTACGGAACGGGTCGGCCTCGCCAATGGTCTTAATCCGGCCCAGGTCGCGAATGCCGCCGCGTTCAGCTACATCTTGTCGATAGTGGCCGTCCTGATCCCGACTGCTGTCGGCGTGATCGGAGGCCGACTCAAGTGGATCGCCTTTACTACCCTGTTATTCTTCGGCGCGATTTGGGCGCTGTACGAGTCGACGACAACTTTCTCCTACACGATAGCATTCGCAGCATACCTATCCGCCTGGGGTTTGGGCCTGACCTATTATATGTCACTCGTTGCGGACAATGATCCAGATGAAAAGTTCACCCGCATGATCTATATCATCAACGTAGCTGCGCAGGCCATAGGCCCTGCCATCGGTGCGATGTTGGTCGCGAAAGGTTCGCTGAGCATCGTCCTTCTTGCCGCGCCCTTCCCCGCCGCAGCTGCCCTTGTGATAATTGCGGTATATGCAGCCCGAAGGCCCCACGAAGCGGCGCGGGTGCCTGCTGCCTCCTGAACCATGGCTTGCGTCGCCACTTCAGGGTGGCGCGTTTGTAAAGCGATCGGTCGGGTCGGACCGGATGTCAGGATTTGAAGCCCTCATAGCGCTGCGCCAAGGACGATGCGATGTCGGCCTGGCTTAATAGTTGGAGTTGGTAGGATGCACAATCAAACTCCCGGGCCTGGCCATGATGTGCCGTACCCGGCGTCGGGCACGAACGAGCGAGCAAAGCCCTCGTCGCCCCCGCACGCAGGCAAGTCCTTCTGGATTCGGGATTATGGAAATTACACCGCGAATCCGGACCTGGCTGCCGATCTGCGATGCGACATTCTCGTAATAGGCGGCGGCATCGCCGGACTTTCATCGGCCTGGCACTGTGCGAAGGACGGTCTGGGCTCGGTGGTCGTGATCGAAAGCGAAATCATCGGTTTCGGCGCCAGCGGACGAGCCGCTGGCTGGCTCATGCCACAGTTTGGCATGAGCCAGTTGGCCATACACAAGAAATACGGGGTGGAACGATCTGCGGCGGCCTTTGCATATTGTCGTCGCGCGACCGCTTACACTCGCCAGATTATCGAACAAAATGGTCTGGACAGTGATTATCGTGCTCCTGGACTGATGCGTGTCGCTTTTGATGATCGATGGATCGATGATCTCCACGATCTGTACTCCGCTCACCAAAAGGTGGGCGTTGATACGATATCCTGGCTTGATGCCCGTCAGGTGCAGGCTAGTTACAACGGAAATACCCACTTTAAGGCTGCAATCGCAGACACTGATCTAGGTCTGCTGAATCCCTGCAAACAAGTGCGTGAACTAAAGCGCATTGCGGAGGCAGCAGGGGTTACGGTGTATGAAAACACGCCAGCGACTCATCTGGAGCGGACGCCCAGCGGGGTGCGAGTGTCGACGCCGGGGGGAAGAATCTTTGCGAGCAAGGTCGTACTGGCGACCAATGCATTCACGCACCAGCTACAAGGTCCACTCGGCAGGGAACTCGACCGGTATCAAGCTCCGGTATTCGCGCGCGGCGCGGTGACCGAGCGCTTGTCCGACGAGCAATGGGCGTCGATTGGCTGGAAACAGGGCAACGCGATTGAAAGCTCACTCGATCTGTTCCACTATATGGCACCCACTGCGGACAAGCGCATCCAGTTCTACTTCATCTATTATGGCGGCCATCCGACGCGAACCGAGATGGAGCCAACCGTCGATGCCAAGGGGGGCCAGGTGTCGCTTGCTCACTTGAAGGCTATCTTTCCTGCGCTAAAAGATGTCAGGCTGGCACATAACTGGGGTGGACACATGTCGGGGACGCGCGACCTGGTGCCTCACCTCACGAATGTCGGTGACGAGCGCGTGATCTATATCGGCGGGTGCTGGGGCCATGGGCTCGCCATCAGCCATTTACATGGTCAGACTGTCGCAGACATGCTCGCCGGTCGCCGTAGTGATCTAACCGATTTTTGGATCGTCAACCGCAAGCCGCAGAGGTGGCCCGCTTGGCCGCTTGATTATCTCGGGAAGCAAGCGGCTTGGTCACTCATGAAGCGAAAGGTACGCAAGCAGCTTCGTGGTTCCATTTTCGATGATCCGGAGGGCGGTTTTCTAGAATGAAAATCACCGGGCGACCCCCGCGTACGAAGGCAGTCGAAGATCATCACACTGGACGCCCACTTCGCCTACCATCTTGATCCATAGCTGCTCCTCGAAGCTTCGTGGATCGAAATCTCAGTTCGTGGATATTCTCGCAAGATCATTCTTATGTGTCCTGTCAATAATAATGAGTGAAATATTCCATGAAAGGTCAAGTTATAATTGATGAATCTGTTGTTCGAGATATGGAACGACTTCTTACTGGTCAAACAGACGAAGCGTTGAATTACAGATTCGGGATTAGCTACAACACGTGGCGTAAGATTAAAATAGGTAAGCCGGTTAGGAATTCGCTGGCCGATCGACTGCAGTCTCGTCTTGCTCAATTGAATAGGTTTTCCCATACTGATGACGTCTGATTGAAACCTTATCAAGCTTTAGAGTATCTATGTGTTGATTTCCGCTGAGAGTTGACCCGGGAGGGGCATAAATTTCCACTGAGAATTGACCCATGTTTTGATCGTTCCCCTGGCTGATTTGTCGGGGGATCCAGGAGTGATCGACATGGCGTTATTGAG
>NZ_RQSI01000038.1:0-33763 GCF_003856955.1 Novosphingobium sp. LASN5T | reverse complement strand
GGCGCCGGCGGCGCGGCAGGGGCCGGCCGCGCGACAACGGGTTCCGGAGCGGGCGCGGCGGCCGGGGCGGCCTCAGGCCCGCCGGCACGCGGCATCAGCTTGCGCCGCTTGACCTCGACCACCACCTTGTTGGTGCGACCATGGCTGAAGGTCTGCTTGACCTCTCCCGCCTCGACCGAGGTCTTCAGGCCCAGCGGCCTGCGGCCCAGTGTCGGCTTCTTGTCGCTATCGCTCATCGAACTCATTCGCCCTTCGTATCAAAATCGTCATTCGCCACCGAAGCAGCGACATCACCGGCGGACTTTTCGTCACGCCCCATGAAATGCAGCAGCCGCTGAAGCGGTGCGGCAACCCTCGCGGCCGCCGCGTCGTCGGTCAGCGCCAGATGAACGACGTTGTCGCGGCCCAATGCCACAGACAGCGCCGCCCGGTCCAGCGGCAAGATGATGCCTTTCAGACCCGTGCCTTCGGCTTCCTCGCCCACCCGCCAGGCCTGCGCCAGCTTGTTCGGTCCATCGCTGCCGGCATCGCTGGCGTGGGCCAGGAACGTCACCGCGCCCGCCCGGCACCCCTGCGCGATCTTTTCGGTACCCAGCAGCATGTTGCCAGCGCGCAGTTCGATGCCCAGCCGATCCGTCAGCGCGCGCAGCAGCGCGGCTTCGGTCCGTTCGGGAAGGTCGGACGGAATCGTCAGCGGCGCGCCCTTGAAAGCCCGCGCCAGCGCGCCCTTGAGCTTGCCGTTGGTCAGCGCCTGCGCCAGTTCGGCCCGGCTCACGCCGATCCAGGCGCCCCGCCCCGGCGCGCGCGCCAAAGGGTCCGGCGCGACATCGCCCATGGGCGACAGCGCAAGCCGGATCAGCGCATCGCGGTCATCGTGACGACCGGTGAGCACGCAACGCCGCTCCGGCGAGGCTTCCCCCGCCGTGCGCGTCTTCTGCCTTTCGGCGACTAGCGGCTCATTGTGAGGATTCCGCATCAGCGGCCTCCTCGAATGCGGGGGCGGCAGCTTCCGGCTCGTCATCGAACCAGTGCGCGCGCGCAGCCATGATGATCTCGTTGCCCTGCTCTTCGCTCAGGCCATATTCGCCCAGCACGCCGCCCTTGTCTTCCGACCGTTCCGAACGGTCGCGGCGGGTGTTGTCGCGGCGGCGCTGCTCGGCCCGCTTGCGCGCGATCAGTTCGTCGGTGGCCAGATCGGCCAGATCGTCCAGCGTCTTGATCCCGGCCTTGCCCAGCGTGACCAGCATCGCTTCGGTCAGGTGCGGCAGCTCGGCCAGCGCATCCTCGACGCCCAGCGCACGGCGTTCCTGGCGGAAACCGTCCTCTCGGCGCTCCAACGCCTCGACCGCGCGGCTTTGCAGTTCCTCGGCCAGTTCCTCGTCGAAGCCCTCGATCGTCGCCAGTTCGGCCACGTCGATGTAGGCGACTTCCTCCAGCTCGCTGAAGCCTTCGGCAACCAGCAGCTGCGACAGCGTTTCGTCGACGTCGAGTTCTTCCTCGAACATCTTCGAACGCTCGGCGAATTCCTTCTGGCGCTTCTCCGAAGCCTCGGCCTCGGTCAGGATGTCGATGGCCGAACCGGTCAGCGACGAAGCGAGGCGCACGTTCTGGCCACGGCGGCCGATCGCCAGCGAAAGCTGGTCATCGGGCACCACCACTTCGATGCGGCTTTCCTCTTCGTCGATCACCACGCGGCTGACGGTGGCCGGCTGCAGCGCGTTGACCACGAACGTCGCGGTGTCCTCGCTCCACGGGATGATGTCGATCTTTTCGCCCTGCAGTTCCTGCACGACGGCCTGCACGCGGCTGCCCTTCATGCCGACGCAGGCGCCGACCGGATCGATCGAGCTGTCGCGGCTGATCACGCCGATCTTGGCGCGGCTGCCCGGATCGCGGGCGGCGGCCTTGATCTCGATGATGCCGTCGTAGATTTCGGGCACTTCCTGCGCGAACAGCTTCTTCATGAAGTCCGGGTGCGCGCGGCTGAGGAAAATCTGCGGGCCACGGTTCTGGCGCTCGACCTTCAGGATCAGCGCGCGCACGCGTTCGCCCACGCGCGGCACTTCGCGGGGGATCTGCTGGTCCCGGCGGATCACGCCCTCGGCGCGGCCGAGATTGACGATGACGTGGCCGAATTCGACCGACTTGATCACGCCGGTGATGACTTCGCTCGCGCGGTCCTTGAACTCTTCGTACTGGCGATCACGTTCGGCATCGCGAACCTTCTGGAAGATCACCTGCTTGGCCGACTGCGCATCGATGCGCCCCAGGTCCACCGGCGGCAGCGGATCGACGATGAAGTCGCCCACCTTGGCGCCCGGCTGCAGCTTTTCAGCCTGCTTGAGGTCAACCTGCTTGAAGTAATCCTCGACCACATCGACCACTTCGACGACGCGCCACAGGCGCAGGTCGCCGGTGCGCGGATCCAGCTTCGCGCGGATATCGTTTTCGGCGCCGTAACGGTTGCGCGCCGACTTCTGGATAGCCTCCTCCATCGCCTCGATGACGATCGTCTTGTCGATCATCTTCTCGGTCGCAACCGCGTTGGCGATCGCGAGCAGCTCGGCGCGGTTGGCGGAAATCGCACTGGCCATGGTCAGTCTTCCTGTTCCTCAAGAATGTCGTCCGCGCCATCGAACTCTTCCACATCAACTCCGGAAGCGTCGATCGGCCGGGAGGCTGCGATCAGCTTGTCGGTCAGAACAAGCTTGGCATTGGCAATCAGGCCGAACGGCACGGCATACGTCACGCCGTCGTCGGCAATCGAAATGGTCTCGCCCTCAAGGCCCAGCAGTTCGCCACGGAACCGCTTGCGCCCTTCGAGCAGGTCATCCAGCTCGATCCGGGCTTCGTGCCCGGTCCAGTTGGCGAAATCCTTGAGCCGGGTCAGCGGGCGATCGATGCCGGGCGAGCTGACTTCCAGGCGATAGGCGTCCTCGATCAGCACTTCGCCCGCTTCTTCCAGCGCGTCGATGCGATCGGAAATGCGATGCGACAGCGCCGCGCAGTCCGCGATCACCAGCTGGCCGGTTTCGGGCCGCTCGGCCATGATCTGGAGCGTGTGCTCCTCGTCGCCCACCTCGGTCTTGCCGAACAGGCGCACGCGCACGAGGTCGAAGCCCAGGGCCTTGGCCTCGGGTTCAACAACCTCGATGATCCGCGCGATATCCGCCATGCAAACTCCAAGCGCCGATGATGCGGCAAAACCCCGGAAACGGGAAAGGCCGATCACGCCGGCCCCTTCCGGCGCCAGCCCTGACCTTGCCTTCACAATGTCGGGATGAAGCGCAGATAGGCGCGGGCGCACGATTTTGCAAGCCCAAACCGAACGGTAAAACGCGAACGGAGCACGAACCGCGATTGCCCATCAGGCATGCGCCATAAATTGGGAATTTTTACCGAATTTCAGGAATGAACATCCGGTGAATAGGCCGCCTCTTTACAGGAAACGGCGGATTTGAGCCATTTTCCAGGTTTGGCACGCCTTCTGCAAAGGGGTTGGCATCGACGGAACACACGCTTCGTCACCCCATTCAAACCCGGCCATTCAAACCACAAAGGACCCGACCCATGACCGCCATTCGCTCGTTCTCGAACCAGATCGCCGCCGCTTTCGCCGCGCTCACCCTTTCGCTGGCGCTGATCAGCGGCACCGTCTCCACGCCGGCCTCGTCGCCGGTCGCCGCCACCACCGTTTCGGGGTACGTCGCATGACCGACCTGCGCTTTGAAGATTCCGCCTTCCGCCCGGTTTCAAGCCGTGCCCCACGCTCCGGCCAGTTCCGCCTGAACAAGGCCCGCGGCAAGATCATGGGCGTTTCGGCCGGCATCGCCGACTATTTCGGCATCGATGTCACGCTGGTGCGCATCGCCTGGGTCGTCGGCACGCTGGTCGGCTTCGGCTCGCTGCTCCTGATCTATCTCGCCATCGGCCTGATCGCGGATTCCTGATCGCACAACCAGTTCGCGAAGCCGCAACAGCGCCGCGACCTGACGCTCGCCATCCCCCCGAACACCGGCGGCGTCAAACGAGGCTCCTCCCCCCTGCCCCCTAGGGGAGGAGCCTCACTGCCCCAATAAGATCGCGCGCCTTGTCAGACTGCTTCGGTCTTGGCGAAAGGCGAAAAGTCCGTGTCGGTATCGAACACGTCCACGCCTTCGCGCGCCTTGAGCCATCCGACGACGAAGTAGGTCGCCGGCGTCAGCACCACCTCCCACGCCACTTTCATTGCCCAATTCGTGACCATCACGGTCAGGACCGCCTGGTGCGACCAGATGCCGAGGAAGGCGACCGGATAGAAGATCACGCTGTCCACCGCCTGCCCGAACACGGTCGATCCGATCGTGCGCGTCCACAGGTGCTTGCCCTGCGTCCACACCTTCATCCGCGCCATGACGAAACTGTTGACGAACTCGCCGGCCCAGAACGCCATGACCGAGGCCGCCACGATCCGCCAGGTGCTGCCGAACACCGATTCATAAGTGGTCTGGCAGATCGCCCCGGTGGATTCGCGTGCGACCAGTTCGGCGAAACGGGTGTCCGCGCTGGAGGCGCAACCCCAGTCCGGCGAAGGCGGCATTGCCACCACCACGAAGCTCATAACCGCCATGAACAGCAGCGCGAAGAACCCCATCCACACACAGCGCCGCGCGTTGGCGTAGCCATAGACTTCCGTCAGCACGTCCCCCAGCACGTAGGACACCGGGAAGAACAGGATGCCCGCGCCAAACGTCACGCCGCCCACCGTGGCCAGCTTGGCCGCACCGATCAGGTTCGACAGCAGCAGGATGCCGACGAACCCAGCCATCATGTAGTCGAAATAGCGGAAATGCCGGCGCGCGCCCGCGCTGCCGGCAATTCGGGAAAGGGGCGGGGAAACGGGCGATGAAGGATGGGGATCGTTCATGAATCCCTGCTATCGCGATTTGCACACGGCGCAAAGCCGCCTTATGGGGCTGCTCGCGCGCGCCCGTAGCTCAGCTGGATAGAGCACCTGCCTTCTAAGCTGGTGGTCGCAGGTTCGAATCCTGCCGGGCGCGCCAATTTTTCAATAACTTGGTCGACTGTGCGCGTCAGTAGACGCTGCCCTTCCCCGAACCCGCCGCGCCGGCATCCTGCCCCGCCGAGCCGGTGAAGCGCCGCGCCAGCGCCTCGGCGCCACGTGCCAGGATCGTCACGTCGGTCCCCACCGCCACGAAGCTTGCGCCGAGTTCCAGGTAGCGCCGCGCCAGTGCCTCGTCGGCGATCAGCATGCCCACGGGCTTTCCGGCGGCGCGCACCGTCGCGATGCCGCTTTCAATCGCGGCCTGCACCGCGGGGTGCCCCGGATTACCGAGGTGCCCCATGTCGGCCGCGAGATCGGACGGGCCGATGAACACGCCGTCCACGCCCGGCACCGCCACAATCTCGGCAATCGCGGCTAGCGCGGCACGCGTTTCCACCTGCACCAGCAGGCAGATGTCGTCCGCGGCCCGTTCGAGATAGCCGGCTGTGCGGTTCCACCGGCTCGCGCGGCCGATCGCCGAACCTACGCCCCGGAAGCCCTGCGGCGGATAGCGCGTGGCCGCCACCATATGCGCCGCCGCTTCCGCGCTATCGACCATCGGGATCAGCAGCGATCGCGCCCCGATATCGAGGTACTGCTTGACCAGCACCGCATCGCCGATCGGCAGGCGTACCACCGGCTCCACCGGATAGGCTGCCGCGGCCTGCAACTGCGCCAGCACCAGCGGTATGGTGTTGGGGGCATGTTCGGCATCGATCAGCAGCCAGTCGAACCCCGCCCCGGCGCAGATTTCGCACGTGTAGGGAGAGGCCAGCGCCTGCCACAATCCGATCCGGGCAACACCATCGGCAATGGCCTGCTTGAAGGCGTTCATCGCATCGTTCCTCCGTTGGCGGACATCACAAAAAACGGCATTCGACCGTGCCCCAAGGGCCGAAATCGGCGCGTATCCGGCTGCCGCTCGGCGCTTCGACCGGGCGGATAAACGAGCCCGACAGCACGATCTGGCCGCGTTCGATGCGCTGGCCATAAGCGCCCAGCCGCTGCGCCAGCCATGCCATCGAGATCAGCGGATCGCCCAGCACGCCCGCGCCAAGCCCGGTTTCCTCCACCTCGCCATTGCGCGAAACCACCGCGCCGACCCGGCCGAGATCGATGCCCGCAAGATCGCGCACCGGTTGGCCCAGCACCACGCCGCCGTTCGCGGCATTGTCCGAAATCGTATCGAACACGGTGCGCAGCCGGCCCGAAACCGGGTCCTGGCGGAAGATGCGCGTATCGAGAATTTCCAGCGCCGGCGCGACATAGTCGGTCGCCGCCAGTATCTCCGCCGGCGTGGCGTCCGGCGCCACATCCTTCTTCATCACGAAGGCGATTTCCGCCTCGATGCGGGGCTGGATGAATCGATCCCCGGCAATCTCCGCCCCGTTCGCGAAAGCCATGCTTTGCAACAGCACGCCCGAATCCGGAATATCGATGGAAAGTGCGGCCTGCATCGCCTTCGACGTCAGGCCGATCTTCCAGCCGATCACCGGATCGCCCGCCGCCACTTTCGCGGCCACCCACGCAGCCTGGATCGCATAGGCATCGTCCATGGTCATCGCCGGGTGCGCATCGGTCAGCAAGCGGATTTGCGTGCGCGTGCGCTCCGCCTTGTCCAGTGCCCGTGCTGCCGCCAGCAAGGCGTCATCCGCCAGGGTGACGCCCGCTGTTCGGCCCGGGTTCGAAATCGCCGGGGCCAAGGTCACGCGGCCGACTTGCGGTTCGTGTCGAAGCCCATCTGCGCACCCAGCAGCGCCGGCGGCTCCTTGAGGTTCTCCTGCCACAGCAGCGATTCCATCGCGATCGTCAGCGGCTGGTTCTGGATCGTCAGTTCATAGACGTAATCGTCATACGACGCATGGTTGTGCACTGCCCAGCCCGGCGCCGATAGCATGAGATCGCCCGCCTTCCATTCGTAAACATTGCCCGCCACGGTGCTGCGGCCGGTGCCATGGAAATAATAGTTGATCGATTCCGAAACGTGCCGGTGCGGGCGGTCCACGATCTTGGGCGGCCGAATGGTGATCGTGGCGAAGAAGTTCGGGGTAGTGCCGTTGGTACGGCCGGTCATCGGATTGTAGAGCAGGTAGAGACGGCGGCCGATGTAATCCTGCCCCAGGTCCTGCAGCTTCTTCAGTTCCGCCTCGACCTTCTCCCACGGCCAGTGCAGCGCGTTGGATTCTACTGTCGGCGGATTGATCAGCTTTTCGTAGGGCATCAGCATCGCGCCATCGTCACCGATCGTGAAGGTGCCATAAGGGCTGTTGCGGCGCGGATTGATCGCGTCCTCCTCCTCGTGCGGCACGGCGGCCAGCAGCGGCGGATTGTCCTCCCAGTGGTGAACCTGCATGAATTGCAGCAGCGGGACGTTGGTATAGGTCAGGAACACCTGAAGATCGGTCCCGGTGTTCTCGCGCCAGTAGGGGACGAACGACGGCGTGTTGTACACGTCGTACTTGCGGAACGGGATACGGCGGTCGCCGATCACGGCCACGCCCTCGCCCCGGATGCAGAAATTGACCTCGGTGGCGTTGTGGCGGAACGCCTGCGTACGCTCGCCCGGCTTCAGCACGTTCAGCGAAACCTGTACCGAGGTCGCCAGGCCCGGTGTGGCCGGATTGGCGCGCGGATGCACGATCAGCGAACTGCGGCGCCCGTTCTCGGGCCGGTCGATCGACGCCAGCCGCTCGATCTCGGCGTCGATCTGTTCCTTGGTGATGATCGCCGGTGCCCAGGGATCGTTGAGCGGATAATACTGGCCGCTGACGTCGACGAACTTTCCGACGGTGTCCTCGAAATTGGTGCGCAGATCGTTCATGGCGCTCTCCTTGTTGCAAACAGGGTAAAATCAGGCGGTCAGGCGCGGCGCCTGACGTTTGACCTCCGGCAGCGGACGGCCGAGACCGGCGGCGCGCGCGCGCTTCAGCACGGCAATGCCCAGCGAGAGATCGGAAATGCCCATGCCCATGGCCTTGAACACGGTCAGATCCGCGTCGGCCGGGCGGGTAGTACTGGCGGCGACCAGCGCGCTCAGCGGCCGCAACCGCGCCCATGCGCCTTCGTCATCGCCCAGGGCCTCGATGAACTCACGGCTCAGCTTGCGGACCTGCGGCACGCTGTCGGCGGCCAGGACTCCGGCCCGCTCCAGCAGCGCCGGTTCGAACTCGGCCCGCTCCGGCGTGATCGCGCCGACGGCATTGATGTGCACGCCACGCGGCAAGGCATCGCGCGTGAGGAAAGGCGTGCGGGCGCGGGTCGCCAGCGTGACCACGTCCGCCCCGTCCAGCGCCTCGTCCAGCGTGGCGGTGGCGATGGCCTCGATCCGCAGGATCTCCTCGATCCGCGCGGCCAGCGCCTCGCGGTTGGCGGCCGTCGGGCTCCACACGGTCACGCGGTCCAGCGGTCGCACTGCGGCCACGGCCGCCACCTGGGCCAGGCTCTGCTTGCCCGCGCCCACAATCGCCATGCGCCGGGCATCGGCCCGCGCCATCACGTCCGCGCCCAGTCCGCTGATGCCGCCGGTGCGCATCTGCCCCAAGGCGAAAGCCTCGATGATTGCCAGCACCGCGCCATCTTGCGCATCGATCAGGATCAGCAGCGGCATGGCCCCGCCGGCGGTATGCGCCCAGGTCTTGGTGCCCACCACGCCCCAGCCCTCGAACACCGCGCCGATGGCGTGCAATGTGGAACCGTTGTCCCAGGTGGCGTGAGTCTTGACCATGTTGGCAGCGCGGCCGGCCGCCTCCTCGCGCAACCCGTCGCGCAGCGCGTCGATCGCTTCGGGCAGCGACATCAGAGAAACAACGTCCGCTTCGGAAATCCACAGCCCGCAGCTCATGCCGGCTGCTCCTCGAAGATCGAGGGAACGGGCGGGGCAAGCTCCAGCCCGTTCACGATCAGGGCGTGCGTGATGTAGCGGCCGACCAGGAACATCACCGCGATCGTGGCATCCGCGCCGATCCGGTCGATCGCCGCCTCGATTTCCGGTCGCACGCCCTTGCCGCGGCGCTCGACCATCGCGATCACCAGCCGCTGCACCGCGCGTTCGGCATCCGACATCTCGGGCGCGCTGTCCGGCGAAATCTGCTCCACCGCGGCGACCCATGCTTCGCCAAAACCCAGCTTGCGCGACAGCCGCTCGTGCTGGTGCAGTTCATAGCGGTTGCCCATCAGCGTCGCCACGGTCAGCGCGCCGGCTTCGGTCAGGCGGTCCGGCAGCGCCTTCTTCAGCGCCTCGGTCATTTCCATGAACGGCGCGAGAATGGCTGGTTGCACGCCCGAACACTTGAAGAATTCGCCAAGGTAGCCAAGCCGCGCGACCCGCGCCTCAAGGATTTCCTGCAAGCGCGGTGCCAGCGCATCGAACTCCAGCCGCACCATTTTCTCGCTCATCCGCTCTCTCCGCATTGGCCGCGGGGGCTTCATCGCTTCTTGCCGCTTAGATCGGAAATACATTATGGGATGATTGGCAATACCAAGGGGGTATCACATGGACTTGCGGCAACTGCGCTACCTGATCGCCTTGGCGGAAGAGCTGAACTTCACCCGCGCGGCGGCCCGCTGCAACGTGTCGCAGCCGCCGTTCAGCCGCGCCATCCGCGATCTGGAAACGGATATCGGCGCGCGGCTGTTCGATCGCGACAAGCATCGCGTAGCGCTGACGGCGGCCGGCGTCAGCATGGTGGAGGACGCGCGGCGATCGCTGGCCATGATTGAGGAAGGCCGGCATCGGGCGCAGCGCACGGCCGCCGGCTATAGCGGCACGCTCACGTTCGGCTTCGGCGGCTCCACCGTCTATTCGCTGCTACCGTCGCTCGTCGCCGGCTTCCGCAGGACCGCGCCCGACGTTCTGATCGGCTTCCGCGCCATGCCCGTGCTCAACCAGATCGAGGCCCTGCGCGAAGGCGTGATCGACATCGGTATCCTGCGTCTGCCGGTGTTCGACGAGATGATCGCCACCCGCTTCGTCTATGCCGAACCTTTGATCGTGGCGTTGCCTGCTGGCCATCCCCTGCTGGCGGATAGCAGCGCGATCACGATCGGCCAGCTCGCCTCGTCCCCGTTCGTTACATACGAGCCCACGCGCGGCTTCAACTTCCACGCAGACCTGCTGGCCCTGTGCAGCCTCGCCAGCTTTGCGCCGGACATCGTGCATCAGGCGCCCACGACCGAGGCCGTCGTGGGCATCGTGGCCTGCGGCGAAGGCGTGGCGATCCTGCCCGCTTCGGCCGAACGGCTGCGGATGCGGGGAGTCTCGTTTCGCCCGCTCAACCTGGGCAGCGCGCCGGAAGCGCTCGGCTCCGTCCGGTTCGGGCTCGCGTGGCGGCGCGGCATGGAAACGCCGATCATCCGGCGCTTTCTGGAGCATGTGGAAAGCGATCCAGCCCTGCCCCTAGCGGGATAGTCGATGCCGCACTTGCTCTTGTGCGGACAGAACCCTCTCCAGAGCACTTTACTTTTATATAAAGGTATAGTATCGAACCCGATACGCTTGCATAACACCAATCACAATGAACCGGAGGATGGACAGGGCAATGAGCAGGGCACTGGAAGGCAAAGTGGTGCTGGTCACCGGCGCGGGTAGCGGCATCGGCCGCGCCAGCGCGCATCGGATCGCGGCGGCCGGCGCGCACGTCGTGATCAGCGACATCAACGCGGAACAGGGACAGGCGGTACTGGCCGAGATCGCGGCGGAAGGCGGACAGGCATCGTTCCTGCGCGCCGACGTTGGCGTGGAAGGCGATGTCGCCGCGCTGATCGCGGCCATCGTCGCGCGGCACGGCCGGATCGACGGCGCGTTCAACAACGCCGGCATCGTCCAGACCGGCAAGCGCCTGCACGAAGTGACCACCGAAGAATGGGACCGCGCCATCCGCGTGGACCTTTCGGGCGTGTTCTGGTGCATCAAGTACCAAGTGCTGGCGATGCTGGAGACCGGCGGCGGCAAGATCGTCAATACGGCCTCGTCGCTGGGCCAGGTGGCCATCGCCAATGCGTCCGAATACGTCGCCGCCAAGCATGGCGTGATGGGGCTGACCCGCGCCGCCGCTGCCGACTATGGCGCCGAAGGCATCCGCGTGAACGCGATCCTGCCCGGCATCATCCAGACGCCGGTGATCGACGCGCTGGCGCAGAATCCCGATTTCAAGGCGTTCCTCGTCAAGTTGCGCGATCGTCATCCGATCGGCCGCTTCGGCCAGCCGGGCGAGATCGGCGATGCAGCGGTCTGGCTCCTGTCCGACCAGTCCTCGTTCGTGAACGGCGCCGGCATCCCGGTCGATGGCGGCTATCTGGCCATCTGACATCAGTTCCGAAGAGGCCGGACGTTGTGTCCGGCCTCTTCGTGTCGTCATCCGTTACCAGGCTGTCGTTCCGCCATCGACGCGCAGATCGGCGCCGGTGACAAAGCTGCTTTCGTCCGATGCGAGGAACAGTGCCGCCGCCGCGATTTCTTCCGGGCGGCCGGCGCGGCCCAGCATGATCTGCTCGGTCATCTGGCGCGAAAGGTCGGCATCGCCCAGCACATCGACGGTCTGGTGCGTTGCCACGAGCCCGGGGGAAATGGTGTTGGCGCGGATGCCATGCGGGGCGCCTTCCATGGCGAGCTGCCGCGTCATCGCCAGGATCGCGCCCTTCGCGGCCATGTGCGAAACCGCCGGCAAGGGCCGATAGGCCTGATGCGCGGAAATCGAGGCGGTGTTGACAATCACGCCCGATGACCGGACCAGCTCCGCCCAGGCGGCGCGTACGAGATAATAGACGAGATGGACTTCCTCGTTGATCGTGCGGTGCCAGTCGTCGAGCGGAAGATCGGGCACCGGCCCGAAGTAGGCCATGGCGGCGTTGTTGAACAGAACGTCGATCCCGCCGAAGGTCCGGACAGCGAGATCGACCAGCGCCTCGCAATTCGCCACGTCGGTCAGATCGCACGGGTGCAGCGACACGATCTCGCCACCGGCGGCGCGTACCGCCTCCCGCGTTTGCTCGGCACGCTCGACGTTGACATCGCAGCCCACGATCCGCGCTCCTTCGCGCGCGAAGGACAGCGCGGCGGCGCGGCCCATGCTGCCGCCGGTTCCGGTGATGAGGCAAACCTTGTTCTGGAGCCGCCCCATCACGCGACTCCTTCGCCAAGCACGGCTGGCTCGGTGCCGGCGGGGGGCGTGAACAGCACATGGTTGTCGACGAAAATCCGCACTTCCGCCAACGCGCCATCGCGCAGCAGGAAAACGTCGCACCCGGGGCAATCGAACTCGCGCCCGTGGACATCGACATAAAACACGCGCGTTTCGGCCGTCACGCAATCGCCCGCGTCCCAGATACCCACGATCTCGTGCCGCATGCTTTCAAGGATCTGCGCGACCATTTCGTACTGCGCGCGCAGTTCCCCGATCCCGTGCGCCGTCGGAAAATTCGCGAAGCGCCACACGATGTCCTGCGGCAATGCCGCGCAGAAGCGCTCGACATCCAGTGAGTCGGCGGCCACGAAGAAATCTCTAACCCATTGATACGTCATTTTGTTTTTCCTCTCTCCGATCGGCTGTGGCCCTGCCCTTCGGGGCAGTTTCCGGGAGTGGGCTTGACCGATGTTTTACTTTTATATAAAGGTGTTTTTCGTGTCAATCACACACATCCCCAAAACCATGGATACCTTGAGAGGAACGATCATGAATCAGATCACCCCGCTGCCGCTGTGGGAAGCCGCCAAGCGCGAAATGGAAGAGTACCAGTTCGTCTCCTCGGCGGACGTGCAGCCGAAGTGGACCGTGCCCGAATCGATCGCGATCAACGTCGCTGTGTCGGGCCGCTTCACCGAAGGCGCTTCGGCCGATGCCGCCAACCCCACCTCGCTGGAAGACTACGTGGACGAGGCATCGCGAGTGATCGAGGCCGGCGCCTGCGGCGTTCACATCGATTTCACCTGGGTGACGGACAAGCATGGCCGCCGCCTCGATCGCGATCTGCCCCCGGTCGATGCCTACACCGCCGTGATCGAGCCGCTGCGCAAGCGCTTCGGCAATGACTTCGTGCCCAACCTCAACGTGCTCAACGGCACGACGTTCGACGTCTGTCTCAGCCCCGCCCGCGCGGGCCTTGCCGAAGCCTGCCCCTGCGCGCCGGGGCACCCGGACGCGTTTATGATCCCGGCGGTCACCGCGATGGAGGAACTGGGCGTGAAGCCGGAGTTGGCCGTCCATCACAGCGGCGAAATCGAACTGGCCCGCCGCAAGCTGATCGAGACCGGGATTCTGAAGAAGCCCTACAACTGGCTGATCCTCTATGGCCTGCCATTCAACGTCGGTCGGTCGCTCGCATCGGGCACCTCGGTCGGCGACGCGCAGGAAATGGCGCAGCACCTGTTCCTGATGGTCGACCAGATCCGGAAGATCGATCCCGAAAGCGTGATCTCGGTATGCGCCGCCGGCCGTTCCACGCTGTACATGACGACCCTGGCGACGATGATGGGTCTCCACATCCGCGTCGGTGTGGAAGACACGCCCTGGAAGTTCCCCAACCAGAACGTCGAACTCAAGAGCAATCTCGAGATGTTCACGATGGCCAAGGACATCGCGGGCCTGCTGGGCCGCACGCCCGGCAATGCCAACTACTACCGCGGCCTTGTCGGCCTGCCACAAAAATGACGCGCAACTGGCGGCGCCCAACCGGGCGCCGTCAGGGCAGCTTGCGCACGATCAGTCGGATTCCCCGAATGCCTTTTCCAGATTGGCCGCGATCTTGCGGGCAACCTTGATGAAGGTACGGATTTCGGCGGCATCGATGCCCCGCGTGGCGATCGCGTTCAGTTCGGCGGCGTGCGGCAGGATTTCCGGCTCCAGCGAACGACCCAGCGGCGTCAGCGTGACCAGGATCTTGCGCTTGTCCACCGAATCGCGGACCCGCTCGATCAGCCCTTCGTCGTCCATGCCTTTCAGCAGCGCGACAGTGGTGGTTTCGGTTACCCGCGTGGCATCGCTGAGATCGCGCTGCGTCACGCGATCCTTGATCCAGAGCGCGCGCAGGTAGTTATAGTACCCAGATTTGATCCCGTGCCGGGCCAGACGCATGCTCAACAGGCGATCGAAAGCGAGATGCGCGCGCCGGATCTGGAAGGCCACGCTGTTTTCCGGTGGGAGAGCGACTTTTTCCTGCGGTTCCTCGGTTTTCCTGTTCCCGGCGGAGTCCGCCTTGCTGTCCGTCACCATTCTTGATCCTGCCTTGGAGCTTTTGTCGGCTGCCCCGTTCATCATATTGTGTTTCCTGTTCCTAGGCCGATTTGCGCCTGGCCGCCACCGGTGCGATCACAGAAGCGTTGACGGACGAATGTACTGCGAATATACTTTTATATAAATACTTTTCAGGAGAGGCAACGACTCATGTCAGACAGCGATCACGCCCATCCCGCCGCCGGTGCGCCAACGCCCAATCTCTGGAGCCGCGACGGCTTCACCGGATCGAACGCGATTGCGCTGCGCAACGACTATACACCCACGTATCGCTCGGTCCGTGGCCCGCACGCTCCCCACCGTTTCAACCTTCTCGCCATCGAAACGCAGGACCAGTCCGATGCCGAAGCGTTGCCCACCCCCGTGCTGGTGGCGCGCAACGGCCTTGAACTCGCAGTGTCGCACCGGCGCCAGCCGATGCCTTACGCGCTGCGCAATACCGAAGGCGACGAACTGCATCTGGTACAGTCGGGATCGGCGCGTTTCGTCACCGATTTCGGCACGCTCGAAGCCGGGCCGCTCGATTTCGTGCATATCCCCCGCTCGATCACCTACCGTATCGACCCGCTATCGCAGGACTATGCCGCGCTCATCCTGACCAGCCCCGATCCGCTGCGCTTCGATACGCCCGCGCCATTCGGCATGATCAATTTCGGCAAGGCGGTGCGCAAGCCGTCGATCGACCCGCAAGGCGCGCCGGGAACGACGCGGCTGTGCCTGCGCACGTTCGATGGCGTGACCGAATTCGACATGGTTCACGACCCGATCCGCGCACTGGCGCAAGTCGGCGGCCCGCCCCCGGTATGGGCGCTGAACCTGCGGGACATCGTGCCGGTTTCCTATGGCGAACGTGGCGGTCCTCCGGCGCAGTTCCTGTCGACGGCGGACACCGACGTCATGGCCTTCACGCTTAGCGCGCGGCCCGGCCCGCGTCCGCCGGTCCACGTCAACGCGGACTATGACGAGATCATCCTGTTTGCGGAAGGCCCCGGCGCGTGGGGCGGGATCAGCGAACCCGGCACCGTGACCTGGGTGCCCAAGGGCGTCACGCACCATGGGCCTGTGGAGGATGTACCGGCGGGCTATCAGGCCTGGCTGCTCGAAGTGCGGCAGACCATGCGGCTGACCGACGCCGCGCGGCAGCACGCGCGCCTGATCGAAACCAGCGAATACGGTTATCAGGACTGACAAAGGCGGGCCGCGCGGGTTGGGAAAAGAGGCATAGGCCTCGCCCTTCCGCGCCGGTGAAGACCACAACCAGCCGCCGGAGAGGAAATACCATGCTGAAACTCGCCATTCTGGTGCGGCGCAATCCCGCGCTTACCCGGCAACAATTCCGCGAATACCTTTCGACGCACCATGCCGCGCTGGTCCGGGCCTGCCCCGCCAGCAGCGTCTACGTGCGCCGATACGTGCAAAGCTTCGTGCAGCCGGACGAGCACCAGTCGCATGATGGCAGCGCGGTGCGCTACGACGCGCTTGTCGAACTGTGGTTCGACGATCTGCAGCAGATGCAGACGTTCTATACCGACCCGGACTACGTCGCCAACGTCAAGCCCGACGAGCCGAACTTCGCCGATATCGCGAACTGCAGTTTCATGATCACCGAGGAAAACCGCGTCCTCTGAGCCATGGCGCCGGCGGCGGGATAGCACCTTCCGAGACATCGAACGGAGGGCCATGCCGACATCTAACATAAATCGATTAATATCAACTATTTGCATTCCTACTCGGCAGAAAACCAACGCTGCATATTACCACTATATAAAAGTTATTGCGCAACTCATAATACCTTTATATAAATGCAATTGTCGGAGGGCGGGAATGGCGATGTCACGCCGCCTGCGCGCCGCGAAACCGCCTACCGGAGAGAACAAGCCAGTCCGGGGCGGAAACCATGGATGGGAGGATCGAGATGGCTTCTCGCACAATTTCTGCATTCGTTGTCAGCGCAATGGCCCTGACGATTCACGGCACCGCCTCCGCTCAGGCCCAGACCGCACCACAGGCGAACGCGGCAGAAGCGGAGGACGGTGCCTCCGCTGGTATCGGCGAAATCGTCGTCACCGCTCAAAAACGATCGGAAAGCGCCCAGAAGACGGCCGCCGCTGTCACCGCGGTAACGGGCGAGCAGCTCGTCAGTACCGGCGTTGCCGATCTGCGCGCCGTGCAGACACTGGTGCCGGGCGCACGCTTCCAGCAGGAAGGCAACTCCACGCAGGTATTCCTGCGCGGTGTCGGCTCCAACGCCGATTTCGCCAACATCGAACAAGGCGTGTCGTTCAACTTCAACGGGCTCTACATCCCGCGCGAAGCCACCAGCGTCCCGCTCTATGATATTGCCCAGCTCGAAGCGCTGCCCGGGCCGCAAGGCACGCTATATGGCCGCAGCGCGATCGGTGGCACCGTCAACGTCTCGTTCCAGCGCCCGACGCAGGACAACGAAACCAAGCTGATCCTCGAAGGCGGCAACTATTCCCTAGCCCATGCCACCGCGATCCAGAACCTCGCGCTGTCGTCGGACCTCGCGATCCGCGCGGCGGTGGACTACACCTACCGCAACGGCGTGATGAAATCCGGCGCGGATTCCAAGAACGATTTCGGCGCGCGTCTCAGCCTGCTCTACAAGCCCGGCTCGAACCTCAGCGTCTATCTGTGGGGCTACACCGTCCAGAAGAACGGGCACACGCCCAATCTGGTCAACAAGGGCTTCGATCCGGCCACGGGCGGCTACAGCGAGAACACGTTCCTGACGTCGAACCCCTGGAACGACAAGCGCGAAGGCAGCCTGGCCGCGCTTGCCCCGTTCGGCCAGCCAGTCGCGCCGGACCAGACGTTCCACAACTGGGCCGGCGGCGCGCAGGTCGATCTCGAACTCGGCAACAACCTGACGCTCAGCTACATCCCGGGCTACCTCTATCTCAAGTCCGACATCCGCAACTACTGGCTGGGCGCGCTGCCCGCACGCCAGTCGGCCGAATACCGGGAAGTCACGCAGGAACTGCGCCTGTCCGGCTCGTCCTCGAACCTGAAATGGCTGGCGGGCCTCTATGCCTACCGCACCGTCAATTCGGGATCGGCCGTCTTCCTCTATGGCTTCCCCAGCGCGTTCTTCATCAGCAACGTGCAGCGCAACCGGCTGCAGGGGGCGGCGGTGTTCGGGCAGGCGACGTACAGCTTCAGCGATGCGCTGCGCCTGACGGTCGGTGGCCGCTATGGCGTGGATGATCGCCAGGGCAACGGCATCACCCCGCTTGACCAGGTCTCAGCCTACCGCTTCTCCAAGAAGTACCACCGGTTCGATTACAAGATCGGCGTGGAATACGATGTGGCGCCGCACGCCATGGCCTATGTCACCTACCAGACGGGGTATCAGCCGGGCACCTACAACGAGTTCCAGTCCACCCCGCTCAACAATGCCGAGGTGCGGCCTGCCACGCTGAAGGCGATCACCGCCGGCATCAAGACGCGGCTGCTGGACAACACGCTGCAGATCAACGACGAATTCTTCTACTACGATTACCGCAACCTCCAGTTGCAGGCGATCAACGTCAACGCGATCCTGAATCCCATCTTCAATGCGGCGAAGGTGACGATCCCCGGCAACCAGCTTGATATTCTCTATCAGCCGGACAGCGACAACCGCATCAACCTGTCGGTCAGCTACGTCCACGCCCGCAACAAGAACTTCGTGACGCCGCTGGGAACGAGCTACAACGGTCTCAACCCGCCCTATGCGGCCGACTGGACCATCAGCGGCGGCGTGAGCCACGATTTCCACCTGAAGTCCGGCTATATCCGCGCGCAGGCCGACGCCCGGTATGAAAGCCAGTGGTGGGCGGACTATGCGCACAGCCTCGGCGTTCGCCAGCGGCCCTATGCCAAGGCCAACGCCACCCTGACCTACTATGCCGAGAACGACCGCTGGAGTGCGGGCCTGTGGATCAAGAACATCAGCAACATCGCGGTGATCGCCGCATCGGCGGCAGCCGGCATTCCCGGCCCCGGCACCGCCTATCTTGAGGAACCGCGCACGTTCGGCGCGCGCGTTACCGCAAACTTCTGAGACACGAGCAACACGTTTGAGGGGGTGCCGCCCGGGTTCGCGCCCGGGCGGCCATCTTCATGCGGGAGAGAGGACCATGCTCACCCAATCGCCCCGTTACGATTTCACGCCGATCACGCAGCGCGAGCCCATTCCCTTTCCGGACGGCAAGCGCCTGGCCGTGCTGCTTTACGTGAACCTGGAACACGTCCCATTCCTGACCACGGCGCCCGGCCACGCGATCTATCCCGGCACCACGCATCTCGTTCCCGACATCCTGAACCATGGCTGGCGCGATTATGGCCACCGCGTTGGCATCTGGCGCCTGATGGCCGCGATGGACCGGCACGGCTTCCGCGCCACCGCCCATCTCAGCACGGATGTATGCCGGGAATACCCGCAGGTCATCGCCGCCGGAAACGAACGAAACTGGGAATGGCTGGGCCTTGGCGACCACAATCAGGGCCTGATGATCGACATGACACCGGACCGGCAGCGCGGCTTCGTCCGATCGACGCTCGACACGATCGAGCAGGAGACCGGGCAGCGCCCCAAAGGCTGGATCAGCTGGTGCATGACCGAAAGCGTCGAGACGCCGGACATCCTGGCCGAAGAGGGTATCGAATACCTGTCAAACTACGCGCACGATGAATTGCCCGTGCCCCTGCGCGTCACGGGCGGATCGCTGCTGACCCTGCCCTACACCGTCGAGGTCAACGACGTGCCGACGATACTGGGCAAGGGCGAATCCGCCGCCGGTTTCGGCCAGATCATCCGGGACCAGTTCGATGTGCTGTACCACGAAGCGCAAACGCTGCCGAAAGTGATGTCAATCTCGCTTCATCCCCCCGTGTCGGGGCATCCGTTCCGCATGAAACACATCGAGCAGGCGCTGGAATACATTGCCCGTCACGACGGTGTATGGCTGGCAACCGGCGGCGAAATCAATCGCTGGTACCGGGATGCCATGGAACGTGCCTGAGCGGCGGATTTGCATCCGGCGCGTCAATGGAACATAGAAAGAACACTGACGTGATTCGGGATGATGGAGAGCGGGAGAAATGGTCGGTCTGACAACGGGCGATGACGGACGGCCACGGTGCGGCTGGTGTGCGGCCTCGGCGGAGTACATCGCCTATCATGATCGCGAATGGGGCTTCCCCGTGGAGGATGATCGGCGGTTGTTCGAAAAGCTCTCGCTCGAAGGTTTCCAGTCCGGCTTGAGCTGGCGCACCATCCTGATGAAGCGCGACAATTTCCGCGCGGCCTTCCACGGCTTCGATTTCGCGCGCGTCGCGGCGTTCGATGAGGCCGATGTCGAACGGCTGCTGCAGGATGCCGGCATCGTCCGCCACCGCGGCAAGATCGAGGCGGTGATCAACAACGCCCGCCGCGCGCTGGACCTGATCGACGAAAAGGGCTTGCTCGCCGCCTATGTCTGGAGCTTCGAACCACGGGGTGAAGCGGTCCCTCACCTCGCTTCCACCTCGCCCGCGTCGATCGCGATGTCGAAGGATCTCAAGAAGCGGGGCTGGAAGTTCGTCGGCCCGACGACCGTCCACGCCTTCATGCAGGCGATGGGACTGATCAACGACCATGCGCAGGAATGCGCGATCCATGCCGAAGCGGAACAGGCGCGGGCGCACTTCGTGCGCCCTGCCCCGTCCGCCCCGCCGCGCTGATCATTTCACGCCGGCAAAAGCCCCGCGCGCGCGATCCACGTCGCGCCAGCCGTGCAGATAGGCGATCACAGCGTCTCCCTGCTCCGCGCGGATCGCGCCGCTGCCGTTGGCGATGGCCCCTGCCACGATCTGCGCGCGAAGATGCTGTTCCACGTCTTTTCCGTCGGGTAGCCGCTTGGCCGCAAGCGGCGCGTACCGTTCCATGGCCACGCTCCAGGTGGCGCCATGGTCCACCGCGATCCGCGCCAGGCGGGCAATCTCCACCAGATAGCGCGATGCCGCGTCCTGCGCCGCCCTGCTCCAGCCGAACCGCGCGGTGCAACTGGCCAGCGCCAGCGTCATGTCGCGCGATGCGGCGGCGGAACCCTGGGCAGTCTTCACGCGGTCGGCGGGATCATCCGGCTGCTGCGCGAACAGCCCGGCGATATCCGCCCGCTGGCGCTCGTTCAGCCGGTCGTCGATGCAGCGCAACTGCTCGATCGGGGCGGCCTGTGCCGGCATCACCGACATCGGTGCCAGTTGGCAGGCGACCAGAACGCAGCCAGCCGCGATCCACGAACGCATGGTCTTCATCCCCGCACTCCCCGCATCAGAACTTGCCCAGCAGGTTCACGAACACGCCCTTGCTTGTGTAGCTCTGGTTCGAAAGGTCGCTGGAAAAGTCGGAAAAGCTGTAGCCCACGCCGACTTTCGCGTTGTTGCCCAGATGGCGATAGACCGCCGCCAGACCGCCCCAGCGGTGATCGCCCGCACGGTCGGCGGACAGGTAGTGTCCTTCAACCAGCACGTCCCATTGCCGCACCAGCCGCCAGTCGATCCGCGCCACGCCCAGCCAGGTGTTGCTGGTGACATAGGTATCGCTGTCGCGCGTGAGCGAGACGCTGCCCTTGCGGAAGGCATACTTGCCGCCCAGCGTCAGCGTGCGCGTCAGATCGTAGTTCGCGTCGATCGCGAAGATCTGGCTCTTCTGCTTGGGGCTGCCGATCTGCCCGCCCTGCGTCACCTGCCCCACCGGCCCCATGTCCTTGAGATAGGTATAGCGCGTCAGGAGGTTGAGCCGGTCGTTCGCCACCGGGCGATAGGCGAAGCCGACCGTGCCTTCGACATAGTCGGCGGCGTTGACATCTGCGGTGGTGTTGTCCGCGATGGCGAAGTTCAGCCGCGCCAGCGCGCGCCAGTCCGGGTTGAGCATGACCGAGGCATGGTTGCGGAACAGCCACACGTTCTGGCTGCGCCCCGCCCCCCGCTCGAACCGGCCTTCTACGTTGGTGCCGAACTGCACACCCTTGCTGGTATAGGCCACGCCGAACGTGGCGGCGGTGCGGCGGAAGCGGCCCGTCGTCACATCGTCGATATGGCCGTTTTCGAACGAGCCGGAGAACGACCAGTGCTCCGTGGGTGTCCAGTCCAGCCCGAAGCTGCGCGTCAGGCTGGGCGCGGTGCCGCCGTGGCCCAGCTTGTTCTCGCCGTGGATCGACAGCGCGGAGGAAAACCGATGCCGCGCGCCCAGCGTCAGCGTGCCGCGATTGGTGCGGGTGAAGCTGGTGGAAGGCTCAAGCCCCTGGTCGACCCGGTCGGTGACCAGCGCATAGCCGAGGTAGGTTTCCGATCCCCGGCCATAGCGATGGTTGAGCGTGGCGCTCGCCCCCAGCCCGCCGTCGCCTTCGGAGACTTCGGCCGCCAGCGACTGCCGGTCGGAAAGCTCCACCTTTCCGCCCAGCCCCGCACGGTTGTTGCCGCGCCGGCCGGCATCGCGGTCCAGCGTCGCCTGCCCGAAGCCATAGACCGACCACTTGCCGTGCTCCGGCTTGTAGCCCAGTTGCAGCGCGGCATCGGTCCGCTTGCCGCTTTCGGTGCTGTTATAGGCCAGCCCGACCGCGTCCTGGCTGTAGCGCAGCCCGCCGGCCAGCGTGAAACCGCCGCCCAGCCGCTGCGTCACGTCCGCCGAACCGACCGTGCGGGTGCCAGCCGCATCGGTGCGCAGATGCTGGACCTTGGCCGCCAGCGCGGTGCGGCTGCCGATCGGCAGCGCCAGTTGCGCGCCCCAGCGTTCGGTGGCGCTGGCCGTCAGCTGCGCGTTGGCGCCGAAGCCCGCGTCGAGATGCTCGAACCACGCGGAGAACTTGCCCTTATCAATTCCGGTTCCGCCAACGTCCGCCGGCTTGCCGCCCGCCAGTTCCGCGAAGTTCACCGCCACTTCCGCGCGATAGGCCATGGCCTTCACGTTGGCGCTGCCGGTCGCGCCATAGCTGGTGAAGGTGAGTCCGCCGTCGACCGAGTTCGATTGGCCGAAGCCCGGCCCCTCGGTCTGCGCGACTTCCGCCTTCACATAAGTGCCCGGATGCAACCGCACGGTGGCATCGGTGCCCAGCAGCGTCTGGTCCGCGGTGCCGGTGGTCTCGCGCTGGCCGGTCACGCCCAGGCGCACCGTATTGCCGATCCACGCGGCGGCGCGGCCGCCCACGGTATAGCCCCCCACATCGCCCACCGCCGGGGTGTATTCGTAGTTCGCGACCAGCACCGGGACGCCCGCCGAAGCCGTGCCATCGCGCACCGTCGCACTGTCGGCGGCATAGGACGAAAGCGGCTGGAGCAGCGTAAGCCGCCCCTGGAAGTAATCGATGCTGTAGTCTTCCTGCGCCTGCAGGCTGCGGCGCGAAAGCACCACGCCGGTGATCCGGTCGCGCACTTCCACCGCCAGCCGTTCCGATCCCACGGTCACGTCGCGGCGCTGGAGGTAATAGAGCGAACCGCCCGTGCCCCGGAATTCGTCGCGGCCCGGAATCGTGCCGGGATCGGACGCGAAGGCGGTTACCTGCACCCGGCTTTCGCCGAAGCTGGTGGTCTTCACGCTCTGGTGGCTGACGATCGCGCCAAACGTGCCGCGATTGAGCTGCGCCAGTTCCGCCTGCCGGATATCGGCGACGTAGTTGCCGATCAGCAGGCTGGAGCGGTCCTTCTGCACTTTCAGGTAGAACCGCCCCTGCGTCGGCGCATCCTCGACCAGCGCGGAATCGTCGCCATACGTCGTGTAGTATTCGTTGGAATTGAGCCGGCGCAGCAACTGGCGCGGGTCCTTGCGGTCGAGGTTGCTGAACAGGTCCTTGAGCAGCGTTTCGCCGGTGTCGAGCGAACTCGTCACCTTCCATCCGCTGGCGAACGTGCCCTTGGCGTAGAACGCCGCGCGGCCGGTCACATGCTCGCCCGCCGCGATCGGATCGCCGCTGACTTCCACCGCCGGGCCATGGCCCTTGGAGGACACGAACGTCAGATCGCCCTGGCCGACGATGAACCAGTCGCTTTGCTTCACACCGATGTCGCGCATCGCGGTGAACCGGGTCTGTTCGCCCTGCCCCACCGTGACCCACACCTGCCGCGCATCGCGCGCGACGATCTGCTGGCTGACGAACCGCCCGTCGGACTGGAGCGGGATCATCTGCCCGCCCACGCGCACCACTTCCGCGCCAGCGTCGGCATGGCCGGTGACCGTCACCGTCGCGGTCCGCCCGAACGGGATGTTGCGTACCGCCGCCTCGTCGCGCGACCCGAACAGCGGGCGCGGCGGCGGGTTGCCGTCGAACGGGGTATCCACCACGGCCAGTTCCTGCGGCGCGGTCTCGTCGAACTGGCCATCGCGGTCATAGACGCGATAGACGTAGAACAGGTCGCCCCCGGCGTCCTCGCCTGGCGTCCAGCGCGCCACACCGTCGCGGTCGGCGGGCACCACCGCCAGCGGCGTGCCATCGGGAGAGGCATCGGCGCGGAAAATCCGCACCTCGCCACGCGCCACTATCGCGGGATAGTTGGTATAACGGATGAACGTGGCGTCCTTCCCGCGCACCACCGCCCGCTCGCTTTCGACCAACCCGGCCGCCAGCACGGGATCGACCCGCGCGGCATCGGTCCGCACGCGGATGGCATAGGGGTTGTCGGCCGTGAGAGGCGTGGCTGCGACCGCTTCGGCGTGTGGATCGGCCAGGGCGATGTTCAGGCCATCGCCGGTGCCCATCGCGGTGGCCGGCACGGTCTGCGCAGGGTCGGGCGTAACGTGCCGGGCCGTGCTCTCGCCGCACGCGCTGGTCACGCTGACCGCCACTGCGCCGCAGTTGGCCGGGTGCAGTTGCACGGCGGCAAAGCGCCCCGCGGCATCGGCTGGCGCGATCTGGCCGGCAATGCGCACGAGTTGATCCGGCGCGGACGTCTGCCCCTCCACCGCCACCGCCTGCGCGCCGTCGAGCAGGAGCTGACGGATTGCTGCGCTATCGACCGTGCCGAAGTCGGCCCGCGCCGCCGGCTCGGCAGGGAGCAGGTGCACCGCCGACAAGACCGTGAGCGGCTGCGGCGCGGTCTCGTCGAAGCGGCCTTCCCGGTCGTAGACGCGATAGACGTAGCGCATGGCATCGCCCGCGTACGTGCTGGGCGTCCAGCGGATCAGCCCGTTGCGATCGGCCTCCACCACTGCGTGCGGCGGCCCGGCGAGCGGCGCATCCGGCGCGAATACGCGCAGTTCCGCGCGATCGACGAACGCCGGATAGTTGCTGTAACCCAGGAACAGCGCCGCATCGCCGCGGCGCACCGTGCTTTCCGAGCCAACCAGCCCGACCGACAGGACCGGCGTGGGCGCGATCGGCACGAGGCTGGCCGCGAGTGCGGCAAGGCGTGTCTCTGCGCCCGGCAACGCCGCCCGGTTGGTCAGGCTGGCCCCTATCGCCAGTCTGGAAAGCCGCGCGAAATCGGCTTGCGACGCCATGGAGCCGGGTTGCGGCGCGGCAAAGGCCGGCGTGGCGATCCCAAGCCCGGCCAGCGCGGAAACGCTGGCAAGCAGGGCGGCATGGCGCGCCTTGAACGCGGGCTGCGGGGCCAGGATGGTCTTGCGGTTCATTGGTCTTACTCCTGTCCCGATGCGCTGGTGCGAGCGCTGCCGGCGGCGATCATGTCGATCTCGATCACCGGTGGCGGGCCATCCCAGCCGTTGCGGAACACCTCGCCGATCCGGTCGTGCAGACTGGCAAGGCGGGCCTCGACCAGCGCGGCGGGTTCACCGGCGGCGGCCGTGTAGGTCGCCCGGATCGCCAGCCTTGCCGCCTTGATCGTCTTCAGGGTTTCCAGCCGCGTGGCGAAGGCGGGCAGCAGATCGGCGCTCCCGGACGCGAAGGCCCGGGCGTCGATGGCGACCGCCGCAACCCGCGCCCGCTGCACGCCGAAGTTCAACTCGCTGATCTTGCCGCGCGTCAGGCGGATCGACTGCGGGTTGTCGGTGGTCGGCGCATAGCCTTCCGGCACCGTCCGCGTGTCGAGCTTGAGCACGTAGTTGGAGCCGATCAGCGCGTTGGGCACGGCGGCGCAGGTGATGTGGTAGCGGCCATGATCGTCCGCCGTCACCAGCTGGCCGTTCACCGTGGCGAGGCGCGCGGCCGGGATGCCCGGTTCGCCTGCGTCCTGGTATCCGTTGCCGTTCAGGTCGTCATAGACCTTGCCGATCACTTCGGCGCAGTCGAACAGCGTGCTCGGCACGATCGAGACCACGGCCTGCGCCCGGTTCGAGATGTCCGAACCGTTCGCCCCGCCCCCGGTGCCACCACTGCGGGCGACGGCGGTGTTGACGCGATCCCCCTCGGTCACGCCCGCGCCGATCACCGCGATGATGCGATAGGTCAGCGTGGTGTTGCCGGGCACGACCTGGCCGTTCCAGCGCAGTTCGCGGTCGCTCGCCACCGGCTCCAGCGGCAGGCCTTCCACCCGTGCCGATCCCGCGACATAGCGGAAGCCCGGCGGGAGGATGTCCACCACCGCCACCCCGGCGCGGGTCAGCGCCTCGGTGTTGCGCACGGTGATGGTGTAAGGCACCAGATCACCCACGATCGCGGTGCGCTTGTCGCTGGTCTTGGTGACGATCAGCGGCGTGCGCGACAGGAAGGGATCGACCGGGATGTGGTTGTTCACCACGTTGCCGTCACCCTGCCCCAGCAGGAAGCCGAGGTAGTAGGTCGTCGCGTCCGAAGCCTGCGGCGCGCCGGCATTGGCCACCACGGGCGCCGGAGTGCCGCGGCCGGCAGGGTTGAACAGGCCCTGCTGCGCCGCGATCACCGTCGATTCCGGCCCGGAATATCCCGCAGGCGGCGTGATCTTCAGGCGATAGGCGGTGCGTGCCGCCGGGCACTGGGCCGCTGCGCCCGCCACGATGTCGAAGCGGTAGAGGCCATCGGCGCCGGTGACCTGGCGTGCCTGGCCCGGATCGATGAAGCAGGTATCCTCCAGCGGCACGCCGCCATCGTCCACCAGCGTCACCACCGCGCCAGGAACCGGGCTGCGGGTGACCGAGTCATAGACCACGCCAGACGGATCGATCGGCATGTTCTGTTCGGCCAGCGTGGCGTTGACCGGCAGCACCGCGCTGTCGATCCGGCCATAGACCACCCCGCTCGCCGCATGGCGGAAGCGAATGGAATAGCCATCGCCGCTCAGCAGGTCCGGAATGCTGTAGAAGCCCTTGGCGTCGGTATGCGTGGTGCCGACCACCGCGCCACCGCGCACCACTTCCACGGTCCAGCCTTCCAGCAGCGCCTCGCTGCTTTCGTGCGTGCGGCTGAGGTTGCCGTCGAGATAGACGATGCCCGAAACCGTGCTGCGCGGCGGGATCACGGTAACCGTCATCGTCGCGTTGGCGCAGTTGGTGGGGTTCAGCTTCTCGCAGATCCGGTACGGGATGGCGTAAGTGCCGTCGCGCGTGCCCGGTGCGACACCGAGGTTGCCGGTGGCGGGATCGAACGTGAAGCCGGCAGGCAGCGCGTTCACCAGTGCCAGCGTGACCGTGGCCACCGTTGCCGGCTGGCCGTTCAGCGTATCGCCGCCCAGCGCGTTCAGCACGCTGGCCGCACCCGAACCGCCGTTGATGCCGGAAACCGTGTCATCCATCGCCACGATGGGCGCGGGAATGACCGTGACGCTGACCTTGGCGGTCGCGCAGTTGGTGGGATTCAGCTTCTCGCAAATCTGGTAGTCGAAGCTGTAAGTGCCCGCCGGCGTGCCCGGCTTGACCGAGACATCGCCCGTGGCCGTATCGAACTCCAGCCCGGCCGGCAGCGTCGCCCCCGGCGCAAGGCCGATGGTGACGGTGGCCGTGGTCGCGGCCGCGCCGTTGCGGGTATCCCCGCCCAGCACGTTGACCACGCCCGTCGCGCCCGATGCACCGTTGATGCCGGTGGCGCTGTCATCCTTCGCCGTGATCGGACCGGCGCTGACCGGCACGGTTACCTTTGCCGTCGAACAGTTCGTCGGGTTCAGCTTCTCGCAGATGCGATAGTCGATGGTGTAAGTGCCCGCCGGGGTATCCGCCGGCACGCTGACCAGGCCCGTGGCCGGATCGAGCACCGGCACGGCGCCCCCGTTGATCGGCGTGGCCGGCGTGACGACCGAGATCGTGACCGTGCCCTTGTCGGCCGGCGCACCGTTCAGCGTGTCGTTGCTCAGCACGTCGATCACGCCCGCGCCACCCTGGCCGCCATTGACCGGCGGAACGGTATCGTTGGTCGCGACGATGGGCGCGGCCACCACGGTCACGCTGGCCGTGGCCGTCGCGCAGTTGGTGGGGTTCAGCTTTTCGCAGATCGTGTAGTCGAAGCTGTAGGTGCCCGCCGGCGTTCCCGGCTTGACCGAGACCGCGGCCGTGGCGGGATCGAACGTCAGCGTTGCAGGCACCGAGGCGCCCGAGGCCACCGCGATCGTGACCGTTCCCGTGGTGGCGGCCACGCCGTTGAGCGTATCCGCCCCCAGCACGTTGAGCACGCCCGCCGCGCCCGATGCACCGTTGATGCCGGTCGCGCTGTCAGGGGTGGCGACGATCGGCGCGGCCACCACCGTCACGCTGGCCGTGGCCGTCGCGCAGTTGGTGGGGTTCAGCTTTTCGCAGATCGTGTAGTCGAAGTGATAGGTGCCCGCCGGCGTCCCCGGCTTGACCGAGACCGCGCCCGTGGCGGGATCGAACGTCAGCACCGCAGGCACCGTCGATCCGGCGGCAACGGCGATGGATACCGTCCCCGTGGTTACCGCCACCCCGTTCAGCCGGTCATCCGACAGAACGTTGAGCACGCCCGAGCCGCCCGCCGCACCGTTGATCCCCGTCGCGCTATCGTTGCCCGCCGTGATCGCGGCCGCCGTTACCGGCACAGTGATCTTGGCGGTGGCGCAATTGGCCGGGTTCAGCTTTTCGCAGATCCGGTAATCGATGGTGTACGTGCCCGAAGGCGTTCCCGCCGGCACGCTGACCTTGCCCGTTGCCGTATCGAGCACGGGCACCGGATTGCCACCCACCGCCGTGGCGGGGGTAACGACCGTCATCGTCACGTCGGCCAGTTTGGCCTGCGCGTTGTTGAGCGCGTCCCCGTCCAGCGCGTCGACCACGTCGGCGGCGCCGGTCGCCCCCGTGACGGGCGAGGAGGCATCGTCGTCCGCCGTGATCGGCGCGGCGACCACGGTTACCGTTGCGGTCGCGGTGGAGCAGTTGGTCGGATTGAGCTTCTCGCAGATCCGGTAGTCGAAGTGATAGGTGCCCGCCGGCGTGTTCGGCGCGACCGAGACGTTGCCCGTCGCCGGATCGAACGTAAGCCCGGCCGGGACCGTGGCGCCTGGCGCCAGCGCGATCGCCACCGTCGATGTCGTGGCCGGCGCACCGTTCAGCGTGTCACCCGCCAGGACGTTGAGCACATTGCTGCCGCCCAGCGTTCCGTTGACGCCACCAACCGTGTCGTTCGCGGCCGCGATCACGCCAGCCACCACCGTCACGCGCGCTTCGGCGGTGGCGCAGTTGGTCGGGTTGATCGTTTCGCAGATGCGGTAGTTGAACAGATAGGTGCCCGCTGGAGTCCCCGGCTTGACCGAAACCGCGCCGGTGGCGGTATCGAAGGTCAGTTCGGACGGCACGGTCGAACCGGGCGCCACCGCGATGGTGACGGTGCCCGTGGTCGCCGCCGCGCCGTTGCGCGTGTCGCCCGTCAGCACATTCAGCACCCCGGTCGCGCCCGCCGCGCCGTTGATGCCGGTGGCGCTGTCGTTGACCGCCGCGATGGAGCCGGCGACGACCGATACGGTCTCCGTGGCGATGGCGCAGTTGGCCGGATTCAGCTTCTCGCATATCTGGTAGTTGAAGCTGTAGGTGCCGGCCGGCGTATCGGCATGGACCGAAACCTTGCCGGTGGCGGTATCGAACGTCAGCACCGAAGGCACCGTCGATCCGGTGGCAACGGCAATGGTCACCATGTCGGTGGTCGCAGCAGCGCCGTTGACGGTATCGCCGGTCAGCGCGGACAGGACGTCCGCCGCGCCGGTGGCGCCGTTGATCCCGCTGATCGTGTCGTTGGTGGCGGTCACCGGCGATGCGGTGACGATCACCGTCACGCGCGCCGTGGCGCACGTCGCGGCATCGACCTTGTCGCAGATGCGATAGTCGATGGTGTAAGTGCCCGCCGGCGTACCCGGCGCCACGCTGACCAGACCGGTCGCGGTATCCATCGTCACACCGGGATTCGTCGCCGGGGTCACGATCGTGGTGACTATCTTCGCCGGATCGATGGCGGCGTTGTTGAAGGTATCGTTGGCAAAGGCATTGACGATGTTCGTCTGGCCGGTCGCGCCGTTGACGGCCGGCGGGTTGTCGTTGACCGCCACGATCACCGCACTGGCGTGATCCTGGAACAGGTAGCCGGTCGCTGCGGTCTGCGCCGCCAGCACGATACCGCCAATGGTGTTCTCCGCCGGGGTGTTGCCACGGACCGCGTTGTTGACGGTGCCGCCGGCGCTGCCCGCGGTTTCGTTGAGGTCGTAGAAGTTGGCCGGCTGCGTTTCGACGATCGCATAGCCCGCCGCATCCGAAGGCGGCAGCACGTCGAACACGAACGCCCCCGACGCATTGGTGATGGCCGTGGCCGAAACCGCGTTGCCATAGATGTCGGTGCCGGTCAGCGACACGGTGACCCCGGCAATGCCTTCGCCGCCGTTGAACACGTTGTTGTCGTTGTTGTCGGCATAGACCGTGCCCGCGATCGACGAAGGCTTGATCTGGACGACCGCCGACTGGCTGTTGTTGGTGTTGTCGGCATCCTCGCTCAGCGGATCGCCGCTGCCGTCAAGGCCGGGGGTGATCGTGGCGGTGTCGGTCGCGTCCATCGGCGAAAGCGCGCCGCTGTAAGGGCCTTGTGCCTTGGCGCGCACTTTCAGGTCCACAAGCTGCGCAGCGCCCACGGGGAAGCTGCCGTCGATATCGCAGGTGATCGTGGTCGTGCCCGAACAGGTCAGGCCCGAAACGCTGGCGCCGCTGCCGCCGGGAATGGCGGTCGAAGGCGCGGGGGCCGCGGCATAGACGAAGCCGGCGGGCAGCACGTCGGTCACGCGCACCCGCGTTGCGGTGGAAGGCCCGTTGTTGCGGAAGCGGATGGTGAATTCGACCGGTTCGTTGACGTTGCGCATCAGCGCCCCGGTGCGCGTCTTGCTCACGATCTGGAGATCGGTGGACGGCCGGATCGTCGTCGTCTGCACCGCGCGGTTGTTGGCCGTCTGCGAATCCGCGCCCGTACCGTTCCACACCGGCTGTTCGGCCGAGGTCACTTCCGCCGCGTTGCTGTAGGTAACCGGGGCCGAAGGCGGCGTGCCGCCGATGGCGAAGACCAGCCGGAACACCACCTGCCGCGAAGGATCGAGGTAGTTGGCATCCGCGTTCGACGCATCGATGCGGCACACATAGGTCGCGCCCGAAGGCGTGCACCCTGCGTTGGGCGCCGCCTGGAGCGACAGGCCGCCGTTGGCCGCAACCGGGTTCACCGTCACCGACTGCAGCGTGGTCGTCAGCCCGGCCGGCGGCGAGGGAATGTCGGTCACGATCACGTTGGTGGCGCGCGAAGGGCCGTAGTTGGAAACGCGGATGTCGTAATTCAGCGTCTCGTCGAACCGCACCGGATCGTCGTTCACCGGGTCGCTTTCGGTCTTAGTCACGGCCAGATCGAACGCCGGGCCGTTCACTGTGTGGTTCAGCGTGAAGGCGTTGTTGCCCGCGTTGGGATCGCTGCCGCCGTTGGCATCGAGCGTCGATGTGGTGACGGTGGCCTTGTTCGCCTGGGTAATCGGCAGCGTGGCCACCGTTTCCGAACCGAACGGATACTTCGGCAGCACATCGATGCTGATCTGCCGCACTTCGGTCCGCGCGAACTGGCCCATCGCGCAGGTCACGGTGCCGGTGGAAGGCACGACCGAGCAGCTTGCGCCGGGCTTGGTCGTGCTCGGCGTACCGGTGATCTGGAACCGCGCCGGGTCGATCACATCGACCACCTGCACGTTGTCCGCCGGGTTGGCGCCATCGTTGCGCACGCTGATGATGTAGGTGGCCGGCACGCCCACGCGCACCGGATCGGGCGTTACCGACTTCGAATTGATCGTCATGTCGGCCACCGCGCCCACGCTGAAGTTCGCGGAATCGCTGTTGTTGGCGTTGTTGGTCTCGGTCGTGTCGGGCGAGAACACCGAGGCGAAGTTGGTGTAGGAACCGCTTTCGAATGGCCGGTCCACGCGGATCACCAGCGTTTCGGTGGCGCCCGCCGCCAGGTTGGACAGCGACCAGCTCACCAACCCGTTCCACGGGTTGTAGCTCATGCTGCCCGAACTGGCGCTGTTCTGGCTGACGGCGGTGACGTAGCTGCCGCTGGTGATGAAATCGGGAATGGCGTCGGTCACGTAAACCGTGCGCGCCAGGTCGCCGCCGGTGGCATTCGACACGCGCAAGCGGATGTAATAGCTGCCGTCGGTGTTCGCGACCGTCAGGTTATGCGTCCAGCCACCAGAGGCCGAAAGGCTCATGTCCTTGGCGATGGAAATGTCCGCCGCCTTGGTCGTGGAGCGCACGCCGGCCGAGCGGCAATCGTTGCCGGTGGGGCTGGAAGGCGATGACGGCGTGTGCGCCGACCCGGCGGTGCGGTCGGTACACGCGGTGTTGACCACGTCGGTATCGACACCCGTTCCCGCTTTCGTGACGAGCGAGAGGTACAGTAGATCGCCGACCTGGAGCGTGCCCGAATCCGTCGTCTGGCAGGTGACCACCACGCCCGAAACCGAACAGGACCAGTTGCCCGAAACACTGACGTAGGTTTCGTCGGCGCTCAGCGTGTCGGTCACGCGGATCGGCGTGGCCGGGGTCCAGCTTGCCGCGGACGGCCCCAGATTGCGCACCACGATGGTGCTGGTGATGTCCGCGCCGGGCGCGACGGGGCTGGGGCTCTTGGACTTGGAATAGAGTTCAAGGTCCGCGTTCGGCAGCACCACCTGGAAAGGCGCGGAGGCATCGTTGTTGCTCATATCCGGATCGGTGAATCCGCTGGGCGGGGTCACATGCGCGGTATTGGTCAGGACGCCTGAGGTTGCCGACGCGCCCGTTACCGGAATGACGAAATCCACCTGCCCCGTGGCGACGATCGACGACGCGGTGCAGGTCACCGTCTGGCCGGATCGCGCGCAGCCGGAGGGCAATGCGCCGATCGTCAGCGAACTGTCGATGGTGTCGGCGATCTTCGTTCCCGCCGGCGTCGTCTGCGGCCCGGTATTGCGGATCGACAGCACGATGCTGCCCCCCTGCCCCACGGTGATCGTGGAAGTCATCGACTTGATCGCCTGGAGGTCCGCGCCCGCCTGCACATTGGTCACGACGGTGTTGGAAATGTTGTTGCCCGTGGCGGGATCGAGCACCAGCGGATCGGTGATGCTCACCGCCGCGATGTTGCTGATCGTGCCGGCGGTGTTCTTGGTGATCTTGCCGCTGATCGTGATGGCCGGAAAGCTGCCGCCGACCGCCGGTGCGCTACCGCTGTAGTCGCAGGTCAGCGTGGTCCCGGAAAGGTTGCAGGTCCACCCCGAGCCCGTGGCGGACTGGAACTGGAAGTCGCTGGCGGCGGGAAGGTTGTCGACCACGCGGATCGCCGCGGTGGTGTTCGGCCCGTTGTTGGTCGCGGACAGGGTATATTGCAGAACGCCGCCGGCCGGCACGCTGGAAGCCGATCCGGCTTTCACCAGCGCGATGTCCGCACCCGCCCGCACCGTGGGCGTGATAGTCAGGCTGTCGTTCCCCGGATTGGAATCGCTGTTCCCGGCTGCGGCTATGGTCGCGGTCGAGTTGCTGGCGCCCGGCGTCTTGGCGGTCGCCTTGAAGCTGAAAGTCCGGGCATTGGCCACCCCACCGCCCGGCAGGGTCGTCAGGGTACAGGTCAGCGTCTGGCTGCCTGGCGTGCCGGACAGCGCGCAATACGAAGGGATGTCGCCCGCCGTACCGGCAACCTCGAAGTTCCCCGGCACCGCAATCGTGACCACGGCGTTGCTGACCGTCGGGGTACTGTTGTTCGCGACGGTGACTGAAAAAGTCGCCTGGGCGCCCGAGCCTATTGGATCAGGGTCGGCTGAATACTGTGAAACCTGCAAGTCTGCGGCGTAAGCCATCCCGCCAAGCAGGAAAACATACAGTCCGATAAATACGCGTATTACCGCGATCGACTTTGTAAATTTCATAATAAACCGACCCCTCGTCGCGCAATTTTCGTCGCGACAGACGCCAGTCGGATAAGTAAATAGTGGTTAATTCCCGGTAATTATTTGCCCAGTTGTAAAACGCATTAGAGCGGTTTCCACACGAACTGACTCGTCAGGGATTCCCTTCGCGGCGCCGTTGTGATTCAGACTTCCTGCTGGTGTCAGGAGGCCAGCATGGATGGCACGAACGCTTTCACAGGATCTTCGG
>NZ_RQSI01000037.1:0-36596 GCF_003856955.1 Novosphingobium sp. LASN5T | reverse complement strand
CGGCGAGCGAACCGTCAATGGGCTGTGGGACCTGATCGGCAAGCTCGTCGATATCTTCCAGCCTGCCGAATGTGCCAATTACTTCAAATCTTGCGGATATGAGCCGGAATGAATGGAAACCGCTCTAGGAGCGCGCGGTTTCCGATCGGGGTGCGGATCAACAATTTCACCAAAATGGATGATTAAGCTACAAGTAATGAACCAAAATCGCCGCCTTTCAACCAACACGATCGTCGGCACCATCGAGCATGGTCCTCGCGGCCCGATTCTGCGTGACGGTGACGGTGTGCGTTGGCGGCTCGGATTTACCGACGGGCAAGTGCCCGATGGCCTTGCGGGGCGAGTCAAAGTGCGTGGACGCATCGTCGAGATCGACCGGATCGAGGTCGACTATCTGGAAGGTGAAACATAACTTCCATGCTGCGACGAAATGGACGATGTTCGATTGGGCCAGCGGCCTGTATTTCGAACTGTCTGTCTCATTGAACTATGGGCAACTACGCAGGTCCCACCATTTCCGACACATTATTCTGGCAATTGACGTGTTGAAACGTTGACAGAAAGTCCCGTCTCAACAAAGACTTGTGTGAACAGGGGATTTCGGGGCACGACCATGGCGATTGAGCGGCTTCCGATCAGCCGGAATGCGCTGGAAATCATCATCAGCGATGCCAGGGACTTGCTCGACACGCTTGAAGCCGCCGGTCTGGAACAGGCGGCAACGGTCATGGCGAGCGTCGTCGAGCAGCTGGTCTGTGACAGCACGGGACTGTCCGGAACGTCTGGCTTCATGTTCAAGGCGGTTGATCCACCGGCAAGCTAGGCGCGGCTAGGACAGTGGCGCACCAAACGCGATCGTCCGGCCATCGGCTGCGGGCTCGCGCGTTCCCTGCCCGAAAGTGCGGCCATTGATCGCGATCGTCTGGTCCATGCGGCGGATCTTGGCGACCGGCGCCGCGTCGCGTGCCACGAGACCGTCGATCGCGGCGAGAACCGCTTCTCGCGAGGAATAGACGTCCTCGCGCATCAGCAGCCGGGCCATCGATGAGGAGCGTTCGGCAATGGCCGCGGCAATCTTGCGGTGAGTGCGCGCCGAATGTTCGCCGTCTTCGCCATGCTGTGACCAGACGATCAGCCGGTGGAGCGCATTGGGCAGGACGAGGCAGATCATCTCCGCAAGCCGCGGTATCCTCGCCATTTTCCTGACCTCAAGATGAAACGCGAGATTAGAAAGCGTGACGCGCTCGAGATCGTCGGGATCGGTCGCAGATACATCCCCCGCATTGCCCACCAGGCTTTGGAGCCAGGAAATCTGCGCCTCGCTCGCGCGTTCGGCGGCGCGGGCCGCTGCGATCGCCTCGAGCGAGGCGCGCATGTCATACAGGTCTGTGATTTCGGCCCTGGTCCAGGTCCGTACCGTGAATTCACCGCGTCCGTGCCGGGACAGGTAACCTTCCGCGACAAGCGCGCCGAGCGCGTCGGCGGCCATGACGGGACGGCAGTCGTATACTTCGCAGACCTGGTCCTTGCTGATAATCTGGCCAGGCAGGTAGTGGGCAGCAAGCACCCCGAACCTCAGTTCGAGGAAAATCCTTTCGACAAGAGATTGCGCCTTCGCCAATCGATCGTCCCCAAGGGGAAAGCAGTCCCGCCCCGTTGCATGTTGGCTACATAGCACAAACCCTTTAGAATTTTCCAATCAGGATGGTTCGGACTATCCGAAGGATGCGATGTCGGAGGGCGGACAAAAGGTGACAAGGTCAAAGCCAAGGCCGCTTGGAGGGATTACTTGCCCTGCACCGCGCGTCTTTGCCGTGCTGCGCGAGCCCCGCAAACGGCGTAGATTCGACCATGCAAGCCAGATACCCGGACTCGATGATCTACCGGAGGCCGGGGCACTCTCACTTGCTGATGAACTTCTCGAGCTTGGTCTCCTCGCCCGGGACCACGGCCGCTACACGATCATCGACTGGACCATCGATCGCATCGTCGAACACCTGGCGCTTGCTGGCGCAATCCATGCGATGGCGGCTGCCGAGGCCGCATTGCGTGCCAATACAACCGACTTCACAAACCTCGCCGCGATCCACGCGGCACTGCGCGGCCTTGATGCCGATGAGCCTGCGAACCTGCTCGGGGGCGCTTACCTCGACTACCAGTTCCACCTCGAACTGGTCCGCCTTGGCGGCAATCAGACGGCCTGGGCGAGCTATGCCAAGGCGATTCCACCCGCTGTGTGGATCGCCGGCGCAAACTACTTCGAGCTCGACGAGGCGCGCAGTTCGCTCGCTGAGCACGAGAGGCTCATCGACTACATGAAGGCGGGCGATACGCTGCGCGCCCGCGATGCGGCGGCGTTCCATCTCGAGGAAGCCGCGGCGCAGATCCGGCGGGCCGGGGAAGCGCGGATCGAGAGCTATCCTTCTGGGGCGGATAGCCTGCTCACTTCAATGTCATTCGGCATCGAGGGCGGCGGGTGACCAACCGCCGTGCTGGGTGTGCCCTGCGGAGTCCGAAACCATGCAAACCCTCGGTGAAGAAGAATGGCGCCAGGTCGCTCTCTCGCTCGTCCAGCTCTGCGTGAGAAACACAGAACTGGAAAACCTTCATTCCGGCATTTTCCCTGCGAGTGAATCTGGTGACTATACCGACGTCAAGGTCGTGTCCCCTTACGGAGAGATTCCCTGGACGAATCTTTCCCGCATTTCCGATGCCGAAATGCGCGAATTGATGATTGAGATCACCAACAAGGTCTTCACCTATCTGATGAACATCGACGCGCTCGCCAATGTACTCACCACCCGCAAGTGGCAAATTCCTCAGCTCGACGCAGGGCTTGTCGCGACGGCTAACCGCTACCGGCAGCATTTGCCCAAAGATCCAACCTGAGCCTTTAGCTTTGAAGCGGCTGAGGTATCCGTTCCCCGGTCTTCAGCGCTTTGGCGCTGCGAGAGCGTGAGGGGGTGCGAGGGTTTCGCGGGGGGCTCCAATTGTTCCTGGCACATGATTGAAAAAACAGTCCGTTCGGGGTAATCATGGTCAGGGCGAGGAGACCCTCGATGGACCATGATCGCTACGGACTGGATGGAATGCCGATCTCGTGTCGCGGCGCGGACTGCGATCCGGTCACTGGTATTCAATTTCCCCGGTACAGTGAAGGTGATGCGGGAGGTATCCCGCATTTGCGACTGGTACTCGCTGTCATGATGGCCTTGTTCGTGGCCATTTTCATTTGGCAGTCCAACATTTTCGGGTGAGCTTCTAGCTTCGACGTTTGGCAACGTGGAGGTGATCCCTGGCGGGATCGTCCGGGAACCGCTCGAAGTCGACGGCATAAGCGCTTCCTAAGCGCCCTTGGACCTTGGCCGCCCATTGCTCGCCCTGCTCGTTCGTGATGTTGTTGCCGCGAAAATCGAGAGCGCGATCGTCGTAATGGGCCGACCCGGCCTTGTGCTGGGTGCTGTCATTGCCCGAGGTCACCACTGGCGTGGGCAGGCCAAGGGACCGAGCTTCTTCAGCCACAACGCCCATCGCCGGAACCAGCGCGCCATCCATATGGCCGAGCCGCGCGCCAGGCTTGACCATGATGCCAAGGTCCTTGGCGAGGGCTGCCCCATCGACAGGCCCATGGGGAACGGCCATGAGGGTTCCTCCTTCCTGCGGCGACGGCACAAGCGCAGACGCAACCGTCCCCGACGGCAGACGCAGGGTGCCTGGCATCCCGAGGTCGTCGTTCGACCCCAGTATTCCCGACCCTGCGATCCCGGTGACGTCACTGAGTTCGTTGATGCGGTGGGCGCGAAGATCGCCCATCAGGTCATCCATGAGATAGGAAATGGCCTGATCGCGGCGCGAAACGTCGCGGTAGTCGAGACGCGGATTGGACAGGTCCGGCAAATGCCATTCGGGATGCTCACGCTGCAGCGCCTCGTAGCGATCCTGGATGAGGTTCGACATGTCGCTTGAGACCTGGAAGCCGTGCGTTTCGGCGAAACTGGCCTCCGACATCATTCGGCTGCCGATCTCGCGGTAGCGTGCGGCAGCTGCGCGCCGTTCTTCGGCTTCGGCCACGCGCCAGTCAGAGCCATCGGTACTCGTCCGCGAGCGGGAATGGTCGGTGTAATCCGAGCTTTGATTGTAGGTGCCCGAAGACTCGATATCGCCGCTCGAGCCGCTGACCACGACGCGATTGCTGGTCTCGTCCGACTTATCGGTGCCGCGCGTGGTCTGATTGGTGGCTGAGCGTTCTGACCCTGCACGAGCATCGTCACCCCACTCTTTCCTGCCGAATATCGAGCCTTGAAGCGTAGCCGATGCGCCACTTCCTGCGACACCCTTGCCCGGCGTTCCCAGCGTGCCGGATCCCGTCAGACTGGCGGACGAGCCGAACGTCCTGCTCGCGAAGTCCCCAGAACTGCGTGAATTGCCCTCGCGCAGGATCAGATCGTTGTTGGTGACCTCGCGGCTAGAACTGCCCGAGGCGCCCTCGACCACCAGGTTGCCCCCGACGTTGTGCGTGTCCGAGGCCCGCGAGCCGTTTTCGCGGCGCGAGCCCGATACGTCGTTGGTCGCGGTGACCGCGCTGCCAAACCGGCCCTTCGAACTGGTCCAGCTGGTCGAGGTGCCGTTTTCGATCTTGTCGGCCTCGTTCATGTACCACTGGCCCTGCGAGCGTAGGTCCGAGGCGTAACCCCGCGTCATGGTCGGCTTGAACGGCAGCTGCGAAATCGCGGCATTGGTGTCGATCACCGTATGGCCCGAGCCATATTCGTTGAACATGCGGCCATCGGCTTCGCGGAAGCCCGAATGCGCGCTGCCCGCGAGCAGGTTCGGCGCCGTGTTCCACTGCGACATCTGCCGATTATCGGCATTCAGGTTGCCGAAGCTGACGTCGCCATAGGCATAGTTGCCCGTGGTCCGCTCCAGCGCGGCGGCATCCGAACCCGCCTGGACCGGCGCGAGCATCGAGCCGAGGTTGTTCGCGACCGACATGGTGCCGCGCATCACCATCAGCGCCAGCACCGGAACCGACATCATCAGGAACCCCGCCATGGTGGCGACATCCTGATTGACCGCATCGATCCCCGCCCAGTTGGCGAGGTTCACGCTGCCGGCGGCAAGCGCGTTGGTCTGGCTCGCGAGCCGGTCCATGATGAACGAGTGAATGAGGACGTAGATCGGTCCCCAGGCCGAGAGGTAGAAGAACCCGGAGAAGTAGCCCTTGAGCGTCGCGATCCCGGTGCGCGGGAAGAGCAGCAACGGAAAGACGATCGGGAACAGCGCGTAGAACACCACGGTCAGCACGACGCCAAGCACCGGTATCCAGATTAGCCCCTGCTCAGCCGCGGTCGTCATCGCGTTACGGGTCTGAGTATCCGCGCGCTGCAGCGCGAAGGAATCCGCGTCAGCATTACCAAAATCGAGCTGCGCGGCCTCGAAGGCGTCGACCATGCTCTTCTGCTTGAAGAACTGGTTCCGGGTCATCGCCGTGCCGGTCAGGAGCTGCGAGACCACCGGTACATCGGCGGCGAGCTTGGCTCCGGCGGCGGCCTGGGTGAGCTTGGGATACATGGTGTGGGCAAAGGGCAGCGCGTAGGCATTGATTTGCGCATCCCACTGGTTGTTGATCAGCGTCCAGGCCTCAGCGCAGGTCTTGCCCTCGATATCAACGGTGCCCACGCCGGTATCGGTCAGGTACTTCATCCCCCGGTTGGTCGCGGCATTGACCCCGAGCTCGGCCCAGAGATCGGGCGCTTCGCTTAACAGCTTGAGGCTCTTCGTGCCGAGCAGGATATCGTAATAGGCGCACTGCTTGAGATAGCCGTCGACGTTCGCCTTGAAGACGGGATCGCGGATCTCGAAGCCGCGGACCTTGTCCCACATCCGCGCGCCGTAGACGAAGCCGCCGGTCGAGTAATTGAGCGCGGCGGGCATGACGAAGACCGTCTCGGCAGTGCGGGTCAGGTAGTCGCTGACCTGGCTGGTGAACGAGGCCATCGCGGCAAGCCCGATCGGCACGTTGTCGACCGTCGCGGGGGCCAGCCCCGGATTGACGCGGTCGGTGACCTTCACGGTCACGGTCGGGACCATCAGCACGAGATAGATGAGCGTCGACTGGATGAACCAACGGAACCAGGCACGCCAATCGAGATCCATGGCGGTGACGAGCAGCGCGTAGATCAGCCCCATCACCATGCACACGCGGATGAGCGCCTTGAACCCGCCCGATCCGGTCCAGGCGGCGATCGCGTTGAAGGTGTTGACGAGGTAATCGCCGCCCCCGACCGTGAAGACCTCGAGCATGAGGCGTGCCTTCCTTCGTCGCGGCCTACTGGACCTGTTGATTGAGGGTGCGCGAGAAGCGCAGCGCCGCCGACATCTGCGGGGAGAGCTGCGTGCGCAGGGTCTTCTCCAGCATCTGCGTGCGCTGGATCAGCGCGAAGGTCTGGTCAAAACGCTGCGAGGTGCGCGCGGCGATCCCGAGAAAGTTGCGCCGGGTTTCGTAAAGCCCCTCGCGCCATTCGCGTAAGGAATCCGCGTCCGCCCCGTTGAAGTCCGAGCGTGCGTTCACCGCCATGTCGATAAAGCGCATGGTCATGGTGGTGACGAGATCGACCGCGACAATTTCCGAAAGGTCGTTGATCTCCTGCGCGGAAATGCCGAACTCGGCCGCGGCGCTTACCGTGATGATCTTGTAGACCGGCACGCTCGCCATGCCGAGCAACTGGACCTCGGCCGGGGTCAGCGAAGCGCCGGGATCGCGCACCTTCAGCGCCATGCTTTCGATCAGGGTGCGGACCCGCGCCTTGATCGCCGCGTTGGGGCCGATCACCATGTCGGTCTCAGTGGGCGCCATGCATTTGGTGGTGTCGCCCCCGCAGCTCCAGTACTTGTGCGGGGTAGCCGAGGTGCCATCGAGCATGGCGCTGATCAGCGCCGGATCGGCGGGGCCGATGAACTGCACCCGCGGTTTGCCGCCCGAGCCTTGCGGATCGTAGATCACCGTGCCGACGAGCGTCATCAGGAACTCGCGGAACTGGGTGTCAAAGCCGCCGTACTTCTTGCCGAGCGCTTCCCGGGTGTAGTTGTTCGGCATCCCGGCCTGTTCCTTCATGTCGGGGTCGGAATTGGCAGCTTTAAGCGCCTCACGCTGGCCGCCGTTGTTGCATTGCTGGCGCGCGCGGGCCCAGTCGGCGACCGCGCCCTGGCTGTTGGCAATCGCCTCGCAGATCACCGAGGACGCCGTGTCGGTCTTGGGCCAGAGCCCGCCGACCAGCGCCTGCGCGGTCTCGCAGGACGAGATGTTCATCTGGTTCATCTGCTGAACCTTCTGGGCTAGCTCATCCATGACCTTGCCGATTTCGGGCGAGATCGTGTCGATCGCGAGCTTGAAGGCGAAGCCCAAGGCATTGTTGGCCGTGGCCTTGAGCATGGCGACGAGTTCGGCGGTATTGATGAACGAGAACGAGCCGGCAAAGAGGTCGATGCCGCCGCAGCCAGCGCGCGCATGGGGCAGCTGGATATTGAAGGGTTGGATGTTCTTCTGTGGGAAGCGCGACCAGACCGAACCCATCGAATAGTAGCCTGCCGACTGGCCCTGGTAGGCGCTGGGGCCGGTGACATTGGCCTGGGTGCCCATGTCCGACATGAAGCTCTGCATCTCGCCCTCGACGCCGGCCACGGCCGGTGTTGGCGACGCCAGCAGGACCGCCGCGCCGAGCACGGTGCCGAGCGCGCGGCGCGAGACCTGGTTGAGCCGCGCGCGCATCAGTAGTCGCTCCCGGGCTGGACCTGGGTCAATTGGAACACGCGGTCCATGATCTCGTCCTGGCTGAGGATGCCGTAGCCGATCGGCATTGGCTGCTTGGTGACGGAATCAAAGAGCACCAGCGCCGGGACCTGCCGCTCGGTGCCCATCCCAAGCTTCTCGTACTGCCCGCTATCAACCATGTAGCCGGGGAAGGTCGCCGACGGGCCGCCGTCCATCGAAACTGCGAGGATGGTGAGCCCGAACTTGTCGCTGACCGCTTTGAGGATCGGCGAGAAGATGTCGCAGGCGCCGCAACTCGAGGAGAAGAAGTAGAACACCCCATAGCGCTGCGAGAGCTGGCCCATGACCCGGTCGCGGTCGGACTTGCGCTGGTCGATCCACGCGCGCTTGCCGAGCGTCGAGACCGGGCGCTGGAGTGTGTAGTCGAGCCCGGGATCCTGCCACAGCGCACGTTGCCACACATCGGCGAACATCGAGGAGCGGTCGAGTTGCTCGCGCTGGAAGCGCACATAGGCAGTGACGTTTTCCGGGCTCGGCTCAAGGATCGCGCGCGCCTTCAGCTCCTCGAGTTGGGTGCCGATTGCGGCGAGGCGCTCGCGCGCCGGTGGCTGCGTAGCCGTGGCGGCCTTGCGCGGCTCCTCCCTCGGCTTCTCGCAGTAGAACCAGGTCCCGAGCTTGCGCTCCTTGCAGTAGAGCGCGTCCTCGGACTGCTTGACCTCGACGCCGTCCTCATTGGCAGCGTGAAGCGGGGCAATGCCGGACAGCGTCAGGCTGATGCCGAGGCACAGGGCGGCAATGCGGCGCTTGTACATATGGCGGGGGTTCATGATCCGCTCCTCTCGAATTCCTTGATCAGTGACATGAAGACAGCGAGGTCGAGCAGGCGGCGGCCGCCGTCGAGCATTCGCACCAGCGCGTGGGTGAATGGGGTGAGCGCGGCGGTGCCTGCCTCGCTCAGTGTGTAGGTCTCGGCATCCGGCGCGACCCAGCCCCGGCCGAGCATGGCATCGAGCGGCGCCTTCAGCGCGCGGGCGCGCACCGGCCGGTCGAACCAGGCCGAGACTTCGGCCGCCGGTTCGCCCGCGCTTTGCGGTGCGCGGCGAGAAAGCGCCATGCCGAGGAAGAACTCGACCATGCTTATGTCGGCAAGCGCGCCGACGGCGCTGAGCGGGATGACCGTGGCGCCAGGTGCTGAAGGGGGCGAGGTGCCCCCGCCGTTACGGCTTGTGGGCGGCATAGTAGGCCTCGATCTTTGCCTGGATCTCGATGAGCGTGGCGGCCTCGTCGGGGAGCTTCGCCGCGTCGACGAACTCCGCGTAGATCTCCCGGAAATCCATCACCGAGAGGTCGAGCTGCTGGAACTCGAAGATGGTGAACCCGTCGCAAATCGGCTTCTTCGGCGTGCCCCAGGTCTTGCCGATCTGCGGCCGCCCCTGCTCCTGGAGGATCCGGCTGATCTTCGACTGAAAGCAGCAATAGACGTCGCGCTTGGTGAGGCAGATGCCAAGAAAACTCGACGAACAGTAGGTGCCGATCTTGTGGCACAGGCCGGCATCGTCCTTCTGGTCGAGCAGGACTTCGGACGGACTGCACAGCAGCGGGGTCAAGAGCGGCACGCCCTTGCCCGAACAGCAATTGGCGAGCCCGAAGACCTTGTGCGCGCAGCTCTCGGCGGTACCCTTGAACAGGGTGAGCGTGCTCTCGTCGAATTCGGCGTTGGCCTGGCCGAGCGCGTTCAGCGCCACGACCGCATCCTTGAACTCGTCAGAGGCTTCGCGCACGATCGGCTCGCAGTCGCCATTGACGCAGTAGACGTCGCCGCCGCAGATATACTGCGCGGGCTGCGGAGCGCTCCCTGGGATTGGGCACTTGTAGACCCGCTCGGCAACCTGGCACGAGCCGTCGCTGCTGGGCGGATCGTCGAGGCACGTCTCGTGGTCGAAAGTGCAGCCCGGCGTCGCTTCAAGCTTGCCGCAGTCGTTGCCCCCGCCGACCACGGTTTGGCACTGGTAGGTCTTCGTAGCTTCCCAGCAGGGCCGCGTCACCGGCACGCCGTCGATCAGCCGGGTTTCACCCGGCGCGGTGCAGGTCTCGCTGGCGAGCGTGCAGGTGCCGAGATCGACCGAACAGGCATTGTCGGTCCAGGTTTCGGTGAACCACTTCGAGACCGAGCTTTCGGGCACGATCCCGGCGACATTGGAACTGCAGGCATAGACCTCTTCGGGGGCGGCCGGCTCGGCGCAGGTGAGGTAGCCTCCGCCACCGAAGGGATCGCCGATGAAGTCCCAGGTCTTGCACAGTTGCCGGTTGGTCAGGCCTGCGGCGCTTGGGCTGCTCCGGGTGCAACTGGGCTCAGACGCGAGCGAGCCGCATTGCTGTAGCCCGGTCACATATTGCAGCGGGAAGCCGGTCACCGGATCGAAGGTCAGCGCGGCGGTCAGGCCTTCGTTGTTGCAGCGGTAGACATTGCTGACAACCTGGAAGGCATTGGCCGGCGGCGGCTTGGGCACCGTGCCCATGAGATAGACGTTGGGATCGGTGACGGAGCCGTCGCAGTCGTAATAGTCGACGGTGAGATTGTACTGCGGCACCGGGTAAGTCCCGGTCTTCCGGCACAGGCTACTCCCTTCGAGCGAGGCGCAGCCGGCAAAGCTTGGGCTCGTGACGCAGAGGTACTGGTAGAGGGTCTCGTTCCATGCCGAGACCGAGAGGCTGCGGGTGCAGGTCTTGGGCTGTTCGACCACCGTCGAACCGACGTTGCAGGTCCACTCGGCCATGTTGGATGTGCCGGAGCCCGGGGGTAGCGGCACGCAGTTGCCGGTCGAGCCGTCAGCGCTCATGCCTTGCAGATAGGCGTTGGGATCCTCGGTGACCGTGTTGGCGCGCGAAAGGTCGCTGCGCTTCACATCGACGGTCGGCCTCTCGCTCGAATTGGCGGTGCGGTAGGCATCGCTGCTGTAACCAGCAGCGGCTCCATCGGCATACATGTTGCCGGGATTGTCGTAATACTGGGTGAGCCCGGGATAGTTCGCCTGATAGCCCGGAATCTGCCCGGCAGCGCCCGGGGCATCGGTGATCCCCTGGTTGGCGCCGCGAACCGTCGATCCGAGCTCCCGCGCCTGCGCCTTCGCCTCGTCCCAGGTCATGGTGGCCGGCGCGGAAGGCGGTGGGGGTGCTGGAGGGGGAACGCCGGGGTCGGTTGCGGGCGGCAGTGCGGGCTGCGGCTCGATGAGGTCGTCGGGCGGCGGGATATAGACCTGCGCGTGTATACCGGTTGGCGCGAGCAGCGCGATGGCGAGGAGGGAGACGGCAAGAAATGCCGCAGTTTGCCGACGATTGCGCAAGCCCCGCCCACCCATCTCATTGGCCCTTGGTCAGTTGGGCGAGCGCTACGCGCGCAACGCCTGCCCCGGGTCCGCTCCCGCCGGCGAAGGTTTCGAGGGCGTATTCGACCGTGACGTTTCCGGTGATGCGGTCGTGATCGGGGGTCGCGCTGGTGCAGTCGAGCCCGTCGCAGAGCTCGTATTCGCGGCCAACGGCAACGAATGTCGGGCCGGCCGTAACCTTGAAGGCGCGGAACAGGCGCGGGTCGATCGCGATATGGGCTTCCTCGCCCTCATTGGTCACCACCCGCTTCAGCCCTTCGGCAAAGGCCTTGGTGCTCCCGCCCGGAAAGCCGCGGAACACGACGACTCCGCCGGCCTTCGTCGTGTCGGCAATCAGTCGGGTGAGCGATGCCTCGGGCATCGACAGGCTGGCGAAGACGATGAACATCGGCCCCTCGCCCATCGGCGTCCTGGTATTGGCGGCCGCGCCGCTCAGCAGTTCGTCGAAGTCGACCGCGCCGCCCGGACCCTTGGGAAGATCGGCCGGATTGATGCGGCCGACGGCGGCGAGGCCCTCCTCGCGCAGCTGCTCGGCCTCGCCGCGGTGCGCCTCGCCCCTGCCGGCGACCGCATCGACCAGCGTCTGCGCATCGGCCGTCGCTTCGGTTCCGCGCGCCTTCACGGCTTTCAGGTCGAGGCCCCCGACATCTTGGGCGATGGTCTGGGCGAGAGCGGCCGAGACGGCGGTCAGGGCGAAGAAGCCAGCAAGCCCGAGGAGGCGGGATTTGTGCGGGAGCCGCGCGAAAGTCATGGATGTCCTCACAGCATGCAGCAGTTGCGCTTGCGCCAGACGAGGTAGCCAAAGTCCTCGCCCTTGACGGGGTAGCCCTTGCCGGTCTGGGGAATGATGGTGGCCGCACCGACCGGCGCGCAGGCGTAGCGCCCCTTCACCATCGAGATTGGATTGGTCATCTGCAGCCGGTATTGCTGCTTCCTCATCACCGGCATCAGGTACTTGCGGCACAGCGCCTTCGACCCCATCGTGCCCCAGGCAAGCGCCTCGCGGTGCATCTTGTAGAGCATGCGTTCGGCGACGAGCCGCGAGGCCTGGATCGGGGTGACGTGGGCCGAGACGTGACCGTTCAGCGGGTACATCCCGCCGTTGCAGCCCGCGCACCAGAACATCTGGTCGATCGGCAGCTTCGCGGTGGCAGCAACGCAGTCCGCGGCGCAGGCCGCGGTGGCGATTCCGTTGGCGAAGAGCGCCACCTCGGGATTGATGATCGAGGTCAGCGCGGAATCCTGCCACAGCGGGTCGATCTCGGTCACATAGGCGACGTCGAAGGTAGTCTGCTCGAAACAGAGGAAATCGGTCAGGATCTCCATCCAGTAGAGCAGCGGATAGACGTAGTAGTGCGACTGCCACTGCGACGAATTCTGCGTCTTGCCGCCGATCTGGCTGCGCCCCTGGACATGGCCCTCGCCGATGTCGAAACCGGGGTTGAGCCGGATTCCGCCAAGGTTGGGAAAACACCACGACTTGTTGGTGACATCGACGAGGCGCACCGGCTCCCAGAAGCCCACCGAAATGCCGATACGCGGGATCGGCGAGCCGCAGGCGCACAGGGGAAACGAGGGGTTCTTGGGATCGGGGCGCGAGCCCTTCCAGATCGATAGCCCGCCGATCGAGAGCGGAAACAGACACGACCAGCACACATCGGTGATCGGGTTGATGAACTTGCCGTGGCAGGTGACCGTGTCGGCCCGCGCGGGGCTGGTTCCGGCAACGGCGAGCGCGAGCGCCCCGAGCAGCGCCATGAATCTCGCGGGAACACGCATCATGGCCGCACCTCCAGCCCAAAGGCATCGTCGGCGCGCGCCTTGGCGCGGAAATAGATGAACCCGTGGAGCACCACCGCAGCCGTCAGCAGCAGGGCGGGAAATGCAGCCCAGGGCCCCAGCAAAACCTTCAGCAGCGGGAGCAGGAGCACGGCAAGCGCGAGCGACCAGCACAGCGCCATCCAGAGCCTGCGCATGCGCCGCAGGGTTCGCGTTTCGGGCGCGGCCATCGGGGTCTTGAGGAAGGTGATGAGCGGGTGGGTCATGAGCTCTTGCCTCCGCTTGGCGTCGCCGGTTGGCGCGGCAACGGCACTTCGCTGATCTTGAGGCTGGAGCCAGCTGCGCTCACCACGGCGGGGGTGTGGCGGATGCCGAACTTCGCGGTGAGCGTGCCGCCCTGGTCGAAGTAGAAGCGGCGCTGCCACGGCTTCATCGCGTCGAAGGGCGATCCCGCGACGAACACGATCTTGGCCGCCGTGTCGCTCCAGGTCCGCAGGGCCCATTGCAGCTCGGCCGCATTGTCGCCGTCGACGAAGACCAGCGCCTGGCGCAGCTGGACCATATCGAGCGGATTGACCCGGGTGCCGCGCGCGGCGATCAGATTGCCCTTGGCGTCGACGATATCGTCCTCGGTGACGATCGAGGGATCGAACAGCCACTCGCGCTTGGTGGTCGCCGGGGTCATGCCATCGACCCGCTTGGGTCGCCGCACGCTCGCTACGGCCTGTTCCTGCATCTCGCGCTGCAGCCGCTCGATCCCGCCGCTTGCCTCCAGCGTCCTGAGCCTGGTCTCGATCGTCGTGAGCAGATCAGCCTCGATGATCGGGAAAGTCTGGCCCATCTGGCCATAGTCGGCGGCCCTCACCGCCGAGATCAGCGGCCAGCCTATCAGCAGTGCGGCACCGCCCGTGGCGGACAGAAGAGCCAACCGGCTCACAGCACCGAGTCCCCAGTGCCGATGATGCGTGCCAAACAGACGAAGCCGATATCGGCGTAACGGCTATCAAGCCCGTCCTTGTGCTCAGTCCCGACATAGTAGCAGTGCTCAGGGATCCGCCCGGTCGGTCCGGGGGCAAGCCTCTCGCCGCGCGAACTCACGGGCTTCAGCCGTGCGACCTCGGCGCCGTTGATCCGCACCACGCCGTTCTCGCGGGTGACCATGTCACCCGGCATGCCGTAGACGCGCTTCGCAAAGGGCGGCGAGACCGAGCCGAAATGCGCGGTGATGAGCGGAGTCTGCGGCGGGGCGAAGACCACGAAGTCCCCGCGCACCGGGCGGCGGTGCTTGTCGATCCAGAACGCCCAATTGGGGAGCGACTGCGTGGTGTTGATGAGGATCGCATGGTCGTCGCGCCAGCTCGCCAGCGAGGAGCTGGCCGCCAGCGTCGCGGCAAGCGCGCCGATCACCAGCCAGCGCCGGGCGTGCGGGGATCGGGGAGTGAGCGGCTCAGTTGACGGCAGCACTGGCCTGTCCTCCATAGGCGGCGCCCTGCATCGGGGCCGGGGCGGCTCCCTGAGGGGTCCCCTGCCCGTTCATCGCCGCACGCATGGCGCCCATGACGTCACCGGCAGAAGCATTCGCCGGCTGCGGCATCTTGATCTTCGTATAGACTTCACGGCGGACCTCGGCGGTGATGTCGGGGACATTGCCGGCGAGCACCGCCTCGCCCACCAGCACGATCTGGCCCGCCGCGCCGCGGCGCTCGAGGTTCTTCTGGACCTCGCCCATGAATGCGCGGGTCTCGGTAGTGACCTGCTCGGGCGTCGCCGCCGAGCGGGCCTGGGCCTGAACATATTCGCCGACGATGCCGGAGAGCTGGACCTTGGCGATGGTAGGTGTGTCCCCTGTCCCCAGCACGCTCTTGGTGACCCAGGCGCCCCACAGCCCTGCGGCAACCAGCGCGCCGACCAGCGCAACGGGGATCAGACCGATACGGGACCGGGGCGCGGGCCGACCTTGACTCACTTCGGCCTCGAACAGGGGGCCAGCGGTCGTGCTGCCTGCATGACTTGAGGGCGTTCGGGGGCTTCTAGCCATGGGTGATCTCCCTGGAATGTGAGGTGACCGCACCGCCCGGCTGCGTGAGCGAGTGGCGGCGAAAGAAGCCGACTGCGACGAAAAGTCCGGCGCTGGTCAGCCAGAAGAAGCGAGAGAAGTGGTCTTGGCGCTCGGCGCTCGCGGCGACATAGCGCGAGGCGAAGTTCTCGATCTGGAGTACGGTCCCGCCAAAGCTGAAATTTCCCAGCGCGGCGAAGAAAAGCAGCCATAGCGCGGCGACGCAGCCCAGCGTGACCGCGAGCCATCCTGCGAGGCGCAGGCCGTGGTAGCAGGCATCGGCAAGGTGCCAGGACTGGCGGGCAGAGGCGTGAGGCGTGATCATTCGGCCGCCTCCGCCAGTTCACCGTCCATGAAATCGGGAGCTCCGGGCTCAGGCGGCACGAAGTCCGGGAAGGCGACCCGCTCGATCGCATCGGGGAGCGGCAGGCCGGCGCGGACCTTTTCCTCGATCTCCGAGAAGACCCTCGGACTCGAGGAATAGAGCGTTGCCGAATAGGGATCGAGCACCAGTCGTCCGACCGCGAGTGTCTCCGGGCCTTTGATCAGGACGTCGGAATATTCGGTGCCGTTGCGTTTTAGTGAGCGCAGCAGGCTTTCGGTATAGTGGTCCATCTCGAAGCGCTGATGCTTGGCAAGATCGTTGATCGTCTCCTCCTTCTGCTGGAGGACGATCGACCAGTCCGAGTTCTCAAGCGCAGCGAGCGAGCCTTCCGACTTGTAGAAGTCATTGAGAGACTGGGTAGCGGTGATCAGCGAGCCGCCATACTTGCGGCAGGTCCGGGCGTAGGTTTCGATCGCCTGCCCCATCTGCCCGCCGCCGAGCAGCTGCCAGGCTTCATCGATCATCGTGAGCTTGGGCACAGAACGGTCGAGATCGCGCATGACCCTCAGCGTCAGGAACATGAGTGCGGTGAGCGCGACCGAGCGAAGTTCCGGTTTCGAGGATAGATCGGAGAGCTCGAACACGGTGAGCCCGGCGGACAGATCGATCGAGCAGGCGCCTTCGAAGAACCGGCCATAGGTGCCGCCGGTAAGGAACGGCGACATGGCGTCGGCGAGGTCCCCGGCATAGGGCGAAGGCAGTGCGCGGAGCGCAGCCGCGACATCGTCGATCGTCCCGGAGCGCTGCTTCTCGCGCCAGACCTTGCTCACCGCGGAATCGATGAGGCCGCGCTCGGTGTCGGACAGCCGGTCCTGCTGGCGCGCCATCTGGCCGACGATCGATTTCAGCATCGCGAGGCACTCGACCTCGTAGTCTTCGCCATCCTCGTCGCTCGACAGCGCTTCGCCGTCGATCATATCGAAGGGATTGAGCGAGAAGCCCGAAGACAGTTTGAACTCAACGAAGGCGCCGCCAAAGGCCTTGGCCATGTGCTCGAACGAGCGTCCGTCATCGATCACGATGACCTTGGTCCCGGCCCCCGACATTGCCGCGCAGACGTCCTGCAGGAAGACCGACTTGCCGGAACCCGACTTGCCGAAGACCGCGACGTTATGGTTGCCGGCGGCATTCTGGAACGGCGACCAGAAGAACGGTTGCCCGCGCCTGCCGATGAGCAGGACATGCGGGATGTGGCCGCCGGTATGCTCGCCCTGGAGTGGGGCGATCGATGCCGCGGTCGTCGTAAGCATGGTCTTGAAGCGTTTCATGCGCTTGAGGTCGGCCGAGAGACCATTGGGCAGCGACAGCGGCATCGCCGCGAGGAGCCCCATCACCTGGAGGTAGCGCTCGTCGATGAGATCCCATCCGCAGGCCTTGTAGACCGACTTCACCATGCGCTCGTTGATGTCGCCCTTGCCGAGAGGCGAGAGCGCGCCGACGCCGTAATAGACCTGCGCGAGCTTGCGGCCCTGGCGGATCTGTCCTTGCACGTATTGCCATTCGTCGCGCTGTTCAGAGAGTTGTGGCAGGAACCGCGCGGAGCGGCTGTCGGCGAGGCTGGTAGTGCGCATAACCTTGAGCCCGGCGCGCGAGGCGACCGCGTCCTCGTCCTGATAGACAAGCCCGAGCACTGTCATGACATTGCAGCCGAAGCGCAGCTTGTCGTTGATGACGTCGCCGATGATCTTCTGGACGTCCCATGGTGCCCATTGCTTGGGCAGGTTGCGCACCGAGAAGAAGCGCCAATCGAACTTGTCGGGCACGACCTCGCCGATGACCGGCGCGCCGTCCTGGCGCTCGCCAGTGGGGCGAAAGCGCTCGGTGTGGAGCACGATCCGGTCGGGCGTAACCTGGGTCTCGAGGTCGCGCCGCACGCACTGGACGTTGATCGGATCGAGCTCGGAATAGTGCTCGGGCTTGTCGGCGTTATCGACTGCTGGGCAGAGAAAATCGTCGAGAAAGGCGATCAGTTCAACCGGGGTCATGTCGCGCGCGGGGATCGAAAGTGCCTGCAGCGTGCCGCGCAGGCTTTCGCGCACCGACACGAGTGTGTCGGCCCCGATCGGACCGCTGAGCCGGGCACCGATCGAGAGAATTACGCGGGTATTGCGCAGGTAAAACGGCGCATCACGCGAGATCGACATCCAGGCTGCCCGGCGCAGCCAGCGCGCGCGGTGCATCGCGGCGCGGCCATAGACTCCCTTGGCGACCACGCGCGGCATCACCCAGTCGGCAATGCGCTCACCGACCGAGGGGCTTTGCCAATGAATCAGCTGGATCTCGCAGCCGGGCGGCACGGCGTCAGAGAGGAACTGGGTGAGAAGTTCGCCGCTGCGTTCGTCGGCCCCCATCATCGGGGCAAGCTCGAGAATGAACCCGATCGAGTCCGTGTTGATGAACATGCCGTGCTTCTTGTCGAAGCTGCGATAGGGCAACCAGTTCGAGAGCATCGGAGCACCCAGTACCGGGCGTGTCGCCTCGGGATGCGCGCTTTCGCCGAACAGCATGTCGAGGAACCGATCCCAGAAGCCGCGCGAGGTCATTGCCCCTACTCCTCGACCTTGGCGGGAAAGGCAGCCGGTGCATTGGCCGGCGATGCTTTAGCCGGGGTGGCCGATGGCGCTGCTGCAGGCGGGGCAATTGCTGCTCCATTGGCAGGACCTGTGGCCTTTGCTGGCGATGGTATCGGCGCTTTCGCGGTTTGGGAGAGACGCGCCTGGACTTCGGCGCGGATGGCATCGATGGCATTGCCGGACCCCCGCGCAGCGGCCTTGGCGCGCGCTGCCGCGACCGCTTCGGGCGTTGGCAGGGCTGCCAACGCGGCGTCGGCCGGTGCGGTGATCGGAGCGTCGCGGCCATCGATGAGGGGAGCAGGAGCCCCGGGTGCGGGCGCTAACGCCGCACTGGCGAGGCTGACCGCCCGGCCCTCGACTTGCTCCCCAAGGTTGGGCTCGCCCGACGACAGCTGCATCCAGGCACCATCGTCGACAACCGCGTGAACGATACGCGGCTCATGGAGATTACCGCCGCCATCGACGAAGGACGGGAACACCACCTTCAACACCCGGCGCTCGCGATGGATCATGCCATTACCGGAGGCAGCGAGCCTGCCCGAACCGGACGGGGTATAGGCAGCTGTGACAGGCTTGGCTGCCGCCGGTTGGCGAATATACGGCCCCGCTGGCGAATGTCCGGGCGTCATGGGCCGGGCATTCTGGATCACCGACAGTGCCTGATCGTCGATCAGGGTCGAAGGCGCGCAGGTCCCGCCCGGCGCGCTGCAGGCGAAGCTTCCCTTGATGTTGCCGCCGAACAGCGAAGTGCAGGCTGCAAGCTGGGTCGCGGCGAGCCCGACCGCAGCAATGCTCGCCGCCCGGGCCAGACCGCTTGGCGCGCGATGCTCAGTGAGCAGGCCAAGGCGCACGGCAAGGCGCCAGAACGCGAGACCGGATCCGAGCGAGATCGTCTCGGCGCCAAGGCTGACATGGCCCGCCGAACGGGCCCAGGCGCGTTGGCGCAGCTTTGTAAGTTCGAAAGGCGTGAGGTCCCGGCCGAGCGGGGGTCCAAAGGCGGCCACGAGATCCTGCCACAGTCGGATCGCCTCGCACCGGCTCAGCTCGGCGCGCGGCAACGAGATTGCCCCGCGCGAGCGCCGCGCGACCGCGCGCACCAAGCTCGCTTGGCTCCTCGGGTCAAGCACGGTCACGACTTGGCGCCCTTCAGCCATTGATCGAGCACCTCGCGCGGGCGAAATCCTTCGATCACCGCGCCGTCAGACCGGACGATCACCGGGGTTCCAGCCAAGCCCTGTTCGCGGGCGAAGCGCTCGTTGGCATCGAGCGGCGAAGTGTCGCAGGCGCGCGTGTCGGTGATCGGCGTGCCGGCATAGGCGGCCTTGACGGCTTTGCGCCGATCGCGCGCGCAGAAAACCTGGTTGGCAAGATCGCGGCTGCCGAGCACCGAGATCGGCCGCTCGATCACGCGCACATTCATGCTTTCAAGCACGCCCGAAAGCGCCCGGCAGTAGCCGCAGCGGAAATCGCTGAACACAGTGACGGACGGTCCTGAGCTTGCTCCCCAGACAATGCCGCCCGCCTCGGGCAGTGCGGCGAGCGACATCATCCGGGGGGCACCGCTCGCCGCCGGCGTGCTGACGCCGCGGCGGGGGGTCTCGACTTCCTGCGCTTCCTGTTTGCTGCCCGCCGCACCGCCAACGAGGAGATCGGGATTGACCTCGAGCAGCCGGACTGCGGTCAAATCCTGGCGCGTCTGCATGTCGTAGACACGCCCGATGAGCAGGTAACGCGCGGTCCTGTCGACATAGAATAGCTGAGATCCGGCTGTCACTTCGCAGACCCCGTCGACCAGCTGGCAATTGACCCGGCTCACCTGGGTGCGCGGCAGGCGCTGCTTGAGGAGCGCCGTGACGGCCTGGTCGGCCTCGGACGGCGAGTGAATTGCACTTTGCGCGGCGTTCCCAGCGCCCTCAGCATTGGCATTTGCCCAGACCAGCGATCCGCCGCTGCCGAGCACGATTGCGGCCAGCGGCATCAAGGTTTGGCGAAGGCGGGGTCTGCCCAAGCTCAGTGGTTTCAGCTTCATTGCACCCTCCTCATCCGTTGATGAACACGCCTTCGAGAAACACGATTTCGACATCGATCCCGGTCGGCATTTCGATCACGGGCTGGTACTGCTCGGCCCGCTCGATCAGATATTTGGACACAGTGTCGGCAGAGGTTGCGACGCCTTCGCCGAGGCCGCCCTGGAGGATTTCTCCGGCGCCGAGTTTCTGGCGCTGGCCGTTCACGTTGACGTTGGTGCCGGTGAGCGTCGAATTGGTGTTGGCGGAAAAGCCGCGGCCAAACCCGCCCGCGAGCCCGGCGAGGAAGGCCTGGCCGATCAGCGAGCCCTCGCGGCTCACCACCCTGCCCCTGACCCCGGTTTTGCCGCCAAAGGCGATGAAGCCCTTCACGTCAGAAACCGCGTAGCGCCCATTCGGCTGCGGGCAGGTCATCCGCTGCAGCTTGACGTAGACCTTCTCACTTGAGAGGTCGCCTCGCGCCGCGCCGTTGACCAGGCAGCCCGCGATATTGGTCGTGAGCAGCCGCCCGTTGTCATAGACCGATCGCGCGGGGCCAGTGATGCGCAGCACGACCGGCAAAGGATCGGTCTGGCTCTGGACACCGGCAGCGGCGTCGACCCCGACGATGACCTTGGCGACCGCGATCGAATTGGGCGGCAGGTAATTGGCGCTGTCGGTGAATACGGTGTTCCCCTTGGGCACTGGACTTGCCGTCCCGCTGGTGCCTTCGCCAAACGAGACCAGGCTCACCTCACTGCCGCGGCCTCCTGTCATGCCAGCTGCTGCCAAGGCCGCCTGACCGGCAGGCGTGCCTGGCGCGCTCTGGTAGCTCGGCGGGCTGGTCCGCCCATAAAGGGCATTGGGACCGGCCGAAGTCGCGCCTGGTCCGACAACAGGCTGGCCCATGATCGGCGACTGGCGCGCGGCGGCGAGCGCGGCCTTCAACTGCTCGTTTTCGTTCTGGTAGGCCGACAGCACCCGTTCGGTATCGGGCGAAATCCCTGCTGGCCCGCTGCTGCCTCCGCCTCCGCTTTGGGCCTGACTCTGGGCCAGCTGTGCTTCCAACTGGTCGGCACGCTGCGCGCGGGCGGCGAGTGCGCGCATGTTGTTGTCCATCGACATCATCTGGGCCTCGGACTGGGCGCGCCATTCCTTCTCGGCCATGTTTTTGTTGACCATCTCGTCGACCGAGACGTCGGCGACCTGGCGCTTGACGTTGCCGTCACCGCTCTTGTTTTCGCCTGCGAAGATCCACGACGAACCGATGATCAGGGCGGCGAGCCCGCCGGCACCAAGCAGCAGCATCTGCTTCTTCTTGACCGCCTCGTTGGCGACAATTGCATCACCAAGCGGCGACGCATCGCTGCTGTCCGGATCGCCGCCATGACCATCAGCCGAGGGACCATCGAGCGCCTTGGGGCCTTTGCGGAACGGGTTCTTCCAGTCCATCACTGGCCTCCATTCGATTGGATGAGGTAGACGGCAGCCGACTGGCCAGGGGCGAGTTCGCTGACCGGGGTCATGAAGGCGACGCTGGCACGGCCTGCGAGCAGGTTCTCATCGAGCGGCAAGGGACCTTTCCCGGTGTTGCGCACCTTGAGGATCAGGCCCTTGAGGTCCGCACCGCGGTATTCGCCGACTTGCTGGACCTCGAGTTTGCCGACTGCGACCGGCTCGAGCACGCTTTGCCGGATCTCGAACCCTTCGATGGTCTCGCTGCGATACATGGCCTGCGCGAGGCGTACTGCGGTGTCTTCGGGCGAGGAGCGCACTTCCCAGTCCCGCGCGGCTTCGGCTTTGACTGCAGTGTTGGTGACGAACACCTGCTCCGCATCATTGCCCCTAACCTGGCAGAGGAACTTGTAGACGAAGCCCTTGCGGGTCGTGCCGAAGAACGAGAGGTTCGGCTTGGTGAAGCCATCGGGCACCGAGATGTATATGTCGCCGCGCACTGGCTCATTGACGATCTTGAAGTCCTCAGCCGGATTGCCCGTGGTGATCTTGGATACCGAGGCGAACTGGTCGCCGGCGAGGCTGATGCGGGTCAGGTCCTTGGCCGAAGCGGTGCAAGCAACCGTGCCGTTGTCGGCGGCCGGGATGCTTTGATCCGCCATCGCGGGGCTTGCCGCCAGGCAGAGCGCGCCAAGGCAGATGAGCGCTGCGCCCACCGGCCGCCCCGCAATCGCCAAGGGGCGTCCTGCCAGAACTGTTCCGGCGCCGATAGCGCCCCAAGCCAGAACGGCCATCACTCGTCTCCCCCATCGGTGCTGTTGTTGGCGCTGGCGCGTCCGATGGCTTTGCCCGCGGCGTCCTTGGTGATGCGCCCGAACCCGGCGAGCTTCAGGCTGACGCCCGAGTAGCTCCACACGTAACGGAAGGTCCGGGCTTCAGAGGTAACCTCCTTCGAGCCGACAACCGTGTGCAGCACGCCATTCACCTCGCTGGTCAGCGCATCGGGATCGACGGAGAGGTTCTCGATCGTGAAGAACTGCGAGACATTCGAGCCGTTCTGCTCGTTGAAGATCTTCATCAGCTCGGCCTTCATTCGGCCGTGGGTTCTGGGATCGGTGATTTCGAGGATCGAATCCATCCAGTATTGCAGGTTCGAGGGCGAACGGTTGAGCGTCAGCAGCGCGGCATCGCGCGTGACCAGCTCGAGATAGTCCTTGTCGACGTGGCTCGATGACAGCGTCAGCGGCTTGGCGAGCACCGGCTGCAGCACGACCTCACGGTCGCGGCGCGCGGCGGTCAGTGTCAGCACGACGCTCAGGGCAAACAGCCCGGTCGCTGTGATGGCCAGCAGGTTGCGCTGCTTCAGGAGCCGCTGCGCCTGGCCGTGAGAAATCGAGAGGTCCATGACTGTGCCGTCCTCAACCTGCCATCAGGCGTAGATGGGAGGGCGGCGTCGCTCTCAGCCCCATGAAGGCACCGGGCAGGTACCAGTAGGCTGAATGGATGATCCACGAGACGGCTCGTCCCGCCTTCAACTTGCGCAATCCCCACCAGGCCAGCACGCTTGAAATCAGACCGATGAAAATATGTTGAGACAGGATGCCCCACGCGAACGGGATGATCATTGCGAGGAACTCATCGAGTGTCCAAAACCCGATCAGCTCCGGATCATCGAGATGCGCGGGAACCGTGTAGCGATTCATGAGCGGCACCGCCCTCGGTGATGTCCGACCGGATGCACGGATGCTTTGTCCGGACGGAACGGGGTTGAAGGTCAGATCGTCGCGGTGACCGCAGCGGTGACGATGGGCACGCCCGTGCCGGCGCCGACGCCGACCCCGACGGGGATGGCGACCTGGCCAAGGCTGAAGCGGCCCGAGGCAAGCCCGACGATCCCGCCAGCCAGGCTGAGCACGGTGATGATCTTGCCGCCCGAACCTTCGAGGAAGCCGGTGAACGAGGTGAGCGCGGTGTTGAAGGTCGTGTCCGCACCGGCCATTGCGACTTCGCTGCCGAGCAGGCTGGCGACCGCGGCGACCGCGGCCCCCTGGATGAGCGCGGCGCCCTTCCCTTTCATCGTGAGTTTCATATTCGTCATGTCCTTATCCAAACACCGTGGTTGTCACGGTCTTCAGAATGAACAGATCAGCGCTTCAGCTAGCAATTAAGAGGCAGTTTAGGCACGCAAACGAATCGCAGGATTTCCAAATTGCGGACTTTGGATCGTTTATTATTTCCCCATAAGGGAAATGCGTTTGCTGTTGGGGTAATCGCGTTTCCCTTATGGGGTGATGTTGTTTCCCCGCACGGGAAACCCAATTGCCGGGACGGGAAATTGATAGTCCGACTCGAAGCCCCCGCCCCGGATTCGCCAAATTTACAATTTTGGATCATTGTGTCGGCCGACACATGCCCCGGATAACCCGTCAATGGCCGCAGGAACGCGCAACGTCCGTATATTCGTGAGCCAACAGTGCTTTGAACTGCTGGTGGATGCGATGGCTGCGTTTTCCAAGCAAACCCGCCGTTTTCAGACGATGCGGATGACCGTTCAGGCTGCCTGCGCAAGGCTAAAACCCCACGGGATTTCTAGGTTCGAGCTTGAAGAGTTCCTTGCCGAGTATCCCGTCGAAGGCGATATCCGTATCCATCTTGAGGTCACACCTGAGTGGTCAGCTGATTACGATATGATGCGAGCCAAGATGAAGGATATCAGCGAAAAATCCGGTACCGATAAGTCTCTCGTCCCCTTCGTAGTATACCTCGCGGTGAAGCATAATCTTCTATAGGTAATTTCCGCAGGCGAATTGCGCGCTTCTTAAGACTCTTGACAGCTTATGCCATCCCATAGACGTTTTGCCGTGGGAGGAAGGGAGCATGCCTCACAGGAACTTGACGCCTGAGACGGTCTTCAAGCCAAGCAGCCCGCCGGGCAGTGAACCCGTCTTCGCTTTTGCCAGCCCCAACCCGGGAGGGTGTGAGCAGGATCAATACAAGCAGCTCATCAATGCCGAGCTTGCGCGCCAGGGCATACTTCCTGCGCATCTCGCCGATCGTATGCGTCTCTCGCGCCCCAAGCTTCACAAGATCCTCAAGCAGACCAATTCTCTTACCGACGACCTGCGTGACCGCATTTTTGACGAACTTGGAATGGACCACGTTCGCGCCAAGATTAGCGTCGCCCTGCTCCACGATCCGCAGGCCTATGCGGAACAATCCGTCTTCCTGGCCACAGAGAGCCTAAAGAGCTTCTACCTCGAGGTGCTGACCTGCCGGCGAGGCTCGATCGAGGTGGATCTGCGTCCGGCTGTAATCCACGAAGCCGCGCGGCGAGCATATGACTTGCTTCTCTCGCACCAGGAGCGCGTCATGCAGAACAGCCAGACCCTTCAGGCCTGATCGAGTACGCATGGGGCCCGAGAACATCGCAGCGTGGACCCATCTCTATGCCGCGGTTGGGCTGCTCGCTGCGATTTGCTCGGGGTGTGCGCTCCTCAAGACGATCTACGACATCCGTACGGGAGTGATCGCGCCGCCGACGGGGTCAGTGGTGCGCTGGTTGCTGTGGTTTCCAAAAGTTTGGCTGCATTTTCAACTCAGCTACCTGTGCGGTTTTCCTAGCATTCTGGCCATCGCCATCCTGTATGCGCACTATATCGGGTTCGCAGCATTCGTGCCCACGTAGGGTGTGCCTGAATCTGTTCCAAATTTGTACGTGTTGTGTTCGAGATTTAGCAGAGCCGATTTTCGAGGAAAATGGCTCACAATCCCGTAGGAAACCTAGCCGCTCTGGCGCCTGAGGGGAAGCGAAAGCATCGAGTAGAGATTGCGGATGTTCCGCGCTACGGAAGCAAATAGCCATTTTAGGAGCTCGACCTCGGGCTGGCACGAGGTCTCAATATCGCGACCTGGATTTGGCTTTGAAATGCCGAACGAGCACGCGAGAAGCCCGCCCTGGCCGATGGCCAGAACGGGGTTCCTTCGGGACTTCTATGGGGGCGGCGCTGCTACTTCGAGGGCCGCTTCTTCGGTTCTTCGCTGCTGGATTCCTTGGCCTTGGCGAGGAAGTCGACCTGCTCGGCGATGATCTCGCAGCCGTAACGGGTCTGGCCTTCGCTGTCGGTCCAGCGCGAGTAGTGGATCCGGCCAGTGACCATGACCATCGCGCCCTTGGTGACGTGCTCGGCGACGCATTTGCCGACGCCGTTGAAGCAGGTGATCCGGTGCCATTCGGTCTCGGTCTGGCGGCTGCCTTCGCTATCCTTGAAACTGCGTGTGGTGGCGAGTGAGAGGCTTGTGATTGCGGCGCCCGACTGGGCGGTGCGGACTTCCGGATTGTTGCCGACGAAGCCGACGAGCGTGACGGTGTTCTTCATGATGCTGACCTTTCGAATCTGTTCTTCCGTCCAAGGGACCATCCCTTTGACTGAGCCCCGAAAAGGCCGGGCACGGGCAGGTCTGCACCGATCGGAGAGAGGGAAACGTCGCTCAAAGGAGTGGTGCGGGCAGGCATGCGCAGCATGACAACACGGTCCGCCTGAGCGCGCGTTGCATGGCCTGGCCGGGTTCGGTCAGGGGCGTGGATTAGTCATGAAAAGGGGCAGTGCTTTGGGCGGTAGTTAGCGGGGGTCGTGAGCCAATGATGCCGATGCCATGGTTGGCGTTCCTAACCTGGAAGCACTCAGTAAACCTGAGGGCGCGTTTGCAAGTCCTGTTAGTTCACCGCGTCCTGCGATACGCCAACGGTCGGCAGAAGTCGGAAACGAGGGGCACAGGAACTCTCCCGACACGAGTGTCATACTTCGCCGAAAATCTTACGTTGAGACAGCTCGATGCCCTCAAAATAGCGGCGGCTCGCATACTTCTCCGTGACGATACCCAGCACCCGACGTTCGCCATCGACCACCGCGAGTTCATCGACCGACTCACGCTCGAACGTCCGCAAGATCGCGTCAATTCCGGTATCCGGCGTCAGGGTTGTCTCAGGAAGAATCGCTAAGCTCGAAACGCTGCGTTCAAGGTCGAGATCGGGTCGAAAGGCCGCCGCCGTGGGCACTATCCCGCAGTAATGTCCTTCCCCATCGGTCAGGATCGATTTCTTCGTCGAACCGAGCGGAACCAACTCGCGAAATGCGGCGATTGTCGTTCCCTCTGGGATTGCAACCCAATCACGCCGCATCACCGACTTTGCCGTCAAATCGAACATCCAACCGATGTCGCGCGGGCTGCGGATCGCGGAACCACGGATGTGCAGCCGCCAAGTGGAGAAGGAATAGCCGAACACTTCTCGCGTGATTGTACCTGAAACCAGCGTCGCGGTCAGCACGACTCCCATAAGCGCGAAATCGTGCGTCGTCTCAAGCATCAGGACGGCCAGTGTCATCGGCCCGCCGACCACCGAAACGCTGAGTGCCGACATGCCGACAAGCGCCGCGTCGTTGGGATCGATCACGAAGCCAATGTCCATGAGGTTTATCAGCCCCGCGAAAAGTTGGCCGACCAAAGAACCCAAAAACAGGGAGGCGAAGAACAGCCCGCCTCGGAACCCAAAGCTCAACGAAACAACCGATGCGGCAATCTTCAGGATCAGGACTATCGCGAGAAAAGTCAGTGCCGGGTGAGTGATGAGATCAAGATGCAGTGCGCCGTGTCCGGCTGAGAGCGTCTGCGGAGAAATCAGTGCTAACGGGATGAGCAAGAGACCGCCAACGATGGGTCGCCAAGGCGCAAGCATTTTCCAGCCTTGCACATGTTGTTCGCAGAAGGTGACAAGCCGCATGATGGCTATGCCCACGGCAGCGCATACCAGCCCTAGTGCCGCATAGGCGAGATACTCGTAAATGCTGAAACCGCGTCCTGTGGTAGTGGCGATAAGGTAGGGGTCGATCCCGATCAGGCGGGTGACTGACGCCGCTGCCAGGGCAGCGGCCATCACCGGTGCGACAGACGCCGGACTGTAAGTTCCGATCACGATCTCGAAGGCATAGAAGGCCCCAGTCAGTGGCGCGCCAAATGCCGCGCCGATCGCAGCCCCAGCACCCGCTCCGACCAGTGTGCGTAGATCGTTGCGCCGCAGCGCGAACCATTGCCCCAGAATCGACGCAAAACCCCCGCCCATCTGGGCGTAGGCCGCTTCCAGTCCGACCGAAGCGCCGACGCCGTTCGATAGAATCGTCTGCGCCGAAATCACAAGGTTATCGTTGAACGGAATGCGGCCGCCATGCAGGGCATTAGCCTCTACCACATCAATCGGCGCCCGGCGGCGACCGAGCCAACGAATGAACAGCACCATCAGCAGACCGCCAAGTGGCAGGGCCACGAGCTTCCAGGGATGATGTATCGAGCCGAGCGCGCTCAGACGATTGATCGACACTCCGTAGAACAAGCGCTGAATGCCATGGGCGATCACTTGCTGGCTCACTGTCAGAAGCCCTGCGACTGCCCCGGCAATTGCCGCAAGAACCAAAAATGCCGCTTCGCTGGCGCGAAACTTGCGTTGCAGCTTGGTGAGATGCATCAGCGCCGAGGCTTTACTTACGAGAGCCATGCCTTGGTACATGCCGCTGAGATTGCGGAGGTCAACCCAATTGTGGTTTGAAGCCCTTACAGAATCCCAGCTTCGATTTCCCCGTAGTCAGATACGAAATACCGCTAGAAAGCTGACTGCGGTAACCAAGGCGATCAGACCTGCCAGGAACACCTTGTCGGCCCAACCTTCCGCCCGTTGCCCGTCAGGTTCTTGGCGGATTGCGAGATAGGACAACAAGACACTGATCGAAAGGAGGAGAGCGGCTAGCCAGGCCATTTTTGACGCCAAAGTCTGATCGGTGATGTGGGTTAGGTGCAGGCCCGTGATGACGATGAGTGCGATGCCGAGCAGGTTGGAAGCCGAACTCAGGATATGATGATGCCGACGCATGTAGCCCTGCTAACTGCATCACTGTGAACGTCAGGCAACTTCGGTTTTCAATTTCTCGAAACCGCCACCGGAGTCTCGTAAAAATGCGTGGTGGACCGTCACAGATCCACACACCGTAGACTCGATGATGGTTGGGAAATTGTATCCCACAGGCAACCGTGATGTGAGCTATGCATGACTAGACCATGGAATGTGCAAAGAGCACGTTTCAAGGAGCAAAGTCATGAAGAAGCTTGCTTTGATTATTCCCGCCCTGGCGATGGTCGCCATCGCCCCCCAAGCCGCGCTGGCCAAGGCTTCGGGCATCACTATGTCCCAGGCGCGCGCGATCGCGCTGAAGGCGGCGCCGGGGCGCGTCGAGAAAGCCGAGCGTGAGCGTGAGGGCGGCGGCGAGCGATATTCGTTCGACATCCGCCAGGGCAACCGGATTCACGAAATCGGCGTGGACGTCCGGACCGGCCGGATCGTCGAAGACAAGTTCGAACCTCTGAACGCCAGGGACTAGGCCGAACGGTGCTGCGCATCCTCCTTGCCGAAGACGATCAGGTCACTCGCCAATTCGTCGAGCGCGGGCTCGGCGAACTCGGGCACAATGTCGTCGCGGCGGTAAATGGGGAGGATGCGCTTCACCTCGCTTTGACCGAGCAGGTGGACGTGATTGTTCTGGACCGGATGATGCCAGAACTGGACGGCTTTTCGGTTCTCAAGCGTCTGCGCGCAGGAGGAGTGTCCGCCCCGGTACTGATGCTGACCGCCCTCGGTCGGATCGAGGACCGTGTCGATGGTCTTGAGGCGGGAGCGGACGATTATCTGGTCAAACCCTTTGCCTTCAGTGAACTGGCGGCGCGGATTCAGGCACTGGGACGGCGCTCGGCTCCGGCATCCATCACTACTAAACTGAGTGCGGGCGAGATCGAAATGGACCTGTTGACCCGTGAGGTGCGGCGTGGGGGCAAGACGATCTTGCTTCAACCGCGCGAATTCCGCTTGCTGGAGGAATTGATGCGCCATGCCGGTGAGTTCGTGACCCGCACCATGTTGCTCGAACGGGTGTGGGATTTCCATTTCGACCCACAAACCAAAATCGTCGAAACCCATATGAGCCGGCTCCGTTCCAAGCTCAACGAAGGTGGACGCACCGACCCGATCGAGACGGTGCGCGGCGTTGGTTACAGGCTCCGTGCGGCATGAGGCTGCGCCTACTTCCCCGCAGTGCCGCCAGTCGCATCGCTTGGGTCGCGTTCATCGCCTATGCTGCCGCCATGCTGGTTCTGGGAACGGCCGTATTCTTCGCAACCCATTCCGCATTCTCCCGTCAGATCGATGCGACGATCGAGCAATCCTCAAGATCGCTGCAACGCGAATATGGCGACGACGGCATCAAAGGTGTCACCGAAGCCATCAACCAGTCGCACGGGCCAGGACCGATCTCGCTCGGTACGGCCCTGTTCGGCCCGGATGGTGCGCGTATCGCGGGAAACCTGAAAACTAAAATGCCGCCCCTGGGCTGGAGCAGGATCATGTTTGAAGATCCGCTCGAAGGCCCCGACCCAGCGCGTGCTAAGGTCACTCCACTGCCAGGTGGATATCGCGTGGTGGTCGCCGCCGATCTTGAATCGCTTGAAGCGATCGATCGCACAATTCTTGCCATGTTCGCGCTGGCCTTCGGGGCCTTGTTGTTACTCGGGCTTGGCGGCACATTTCTGCTCGCAGGTTATCTCAGGCGCAGGCTGACCGGTATCGAGATGACGGCCGCTGCGGTGATCGACGGCGACCTTGCGCAGCGCGCCGTGGTCGGAAGCGCCAGTGACGAATTCGACCGGATCGCTGCTTCCATCAATGCCATGCTTGACCGGATCGCGGGGCTGATCGCCAATTTGCGTCAGGTCAGCGGCGATCTGGCGCATGACCTGCGGACCCCGCTCTCGCGCCTGCGCAACCAGCTCGAGCGCCTTCGCGAGGAAACCGGCGAGGCTGAACGTGTAGAGCTTGTCGAGCGATCGATTACCCAGTCCGAGGATGTGCTGTTGCTGTTCGATGCCATCCTGCGGATATCCGAGGTCGAAGAGGGCAGCCTGAAGCGGGCGTTTTCCCGCGTCGATCTCAGCCGACTTGTGAGTGAATTGGGTGAGACGCTTATCCCGCTCGCCGAGGATGCCAATCGCACTCTGACTGTTACTGTTGAATCCGGAATGGCAGTTACCGGCGATCGCGAACTGCTCGCCCAGGCGCTGATCAATCTCATCGAGAATTCCCTCAGGCATACCGGCGAAGGCGCGCGAATCCGTTTGGAGGCGCGCACTGAGGGCAAGGGAGCATTGGTTTCTGTTGCCGATAATGGGCCTGGAATTCCGGAGGCCGAACGTGAGCGGGTCCAGCAGCGCTTCGTGCGACTGGAGACGGCGCGCGGCACAGCCGGTCACGGCCTCGGCCTCAGCCTAGTGCGGGCCATCGCCGTGGCCCATCGCGCAACGCTGAACTTTAGTGAGGCAAAGCCGGGGCTGATCGCGACGATTGTGTTTGCTGAAAGGATCGCGCCCTGAAAGCAAAATTCGCCCTTACCCTTGTCTTGCTGACAGGCGGTTGTGCCAGCTATGCTCCCGCCCCGTTGGCCGACAGTCCTGCGCTGCTTGCCGATCCAGTTCCTCAGGTTCTTGAGGCCAAGGCTAGTGCAATAGAGCGACCCTGGCTTTTTCCAACGCCAGTCGATCTTTCCGTGCCGCTTACCCAGCACGGTGTTGCGGCGCTGGCCGTGGTCAACAATCCCGATCTTGCCGCACTGCGTGCGCGGGCGGGCGTTGCCGACGCACAGGTCTTTGCCGCAGGTCTTTTGCCCGATCCCACCTTCAGCATTGGCGCGGACAAGGTGCTGAGCGGGCCGGATACCATGCTCAATATCGCGGGCGCGCTGGGGCTCGACCTCAATTCCCTGCGTAAGCGCGCTGTTACCCGCCAGCAGGCCAATGCCCAAGCGCGACAGGTTCGGCTCGATCTTGCGTGGGCCGAATGGCAGACCGCCGGACAGGCCCGCATCCAGGCGGTACGCATCCAAGGGCTCACACGAATTGTCGTTTTGACGCGCGAATCCGACGCAGCGGCCCAATCGCAACTCGCGCGAACGACCAATGCAGCACTGCGCGGCGACGTTCCGGCGAGCGATGCCGAGGCAGCACGGCTCGCCGCCTACGATGCAGCCGACCGGCTGCGGAGCGCCGAGAGGGATCTTCAAACTGCCCAGCAGGAACTCGCCCGGCTCCTTGGACTGCCACCCGATACCGTACTTGCACTGGCGCCGATTGCCTTGCCTGGGGCACCGCTCGGTGCCGATCGGCTGTTCGGCATAGCGCGCGAAAGCCGCACCGACCTGGCCGCCCTGCGGGCAGGCTATGACGCGCAGGAAGCAAGCGTCCACAAGGCGGTGCTTGACCAATTCCCTTCGCTTAATCTGACTGTGACGCCGAATCGCGATTCAGCGGGCAATTTCTTGATCGGCCCGACCATCGATTTCACCCTGCCGCTGTGGAATCGCAATCGTGGCGGGATTACGGTTGAACGCGCCACGCGCGAGGCGCTCAAGGCCGAGTACGAGGCCCGGCTGTTCAACACTCGCGCCGAAATTACCGCTGCCTGGAACGGGATCGCGCTGGCCCGGCGACAACTGGCCGATGCTGAGGCTGGACTTCCGGGACTAGAGCGCCTGGCCGATGCAAGTGCACGGGCCAGCAGGCGCGGTGACCTGTCGCAGGCGGCAGCGATGACGGCAAGCCAGCAACTGCGCGACCGCCAACTGGTGATCGCTCAAGCTTGGCTGGCGATCGAAGAACAGACGATCGCGCTCGAACTGCTGAGCGGAACACCGATCGAGGGGTGGAAATGAAACGATTGCTGGCAATCCTGCCGCTTCTGGTACTGCTTGCCGCCTGTTCGAAAGGTGCGGGCGATGAGGGCGCCGGTCCAACCCCGGTTGCCTTGGTCAAGCTTGCGCAAGCGGCCACGGGTGATATCGCCCAGTCAGTCACGCTTTACGGTGAAATCGAGCGCGGCGGAGACAGCCAGATCGTGCTGTCGGCACCGGTCGAAGCGACGGTCATTGCCATCGATGCTCCTGCGGGATCGGCGGTGGCCGCAGGCCAGGTGATTGCGCGGCTCAGGGCAAGTCCGGCAAGTCTGGCGCAATACCGTGCCGCTTCTGCCGATGCGACGGCAGCCTCACAGGCGCTGGCCCGCGCCCGGCGTTTGCGCGCTGACGGGCTGGCGAGCGATGCCGATGTCGAGGCCGCTCGATCGCGGGCAGCAGCATCCTCGGCCTTGTTGGCATCGTTCAACGAACGCAGCGCAAACCTTGTCCTGCGCGCTCCACATGCCGGCTTTGTTGATTCAACTGGTGCGAGCGCGGGTGATCTCGTCCAGCCCGGCGCGGTAATCGCGACCCTGTCCCGCTCCGGCGCGGTCAAGGCGCGGTTCGGTATCGACCCTGCGCTTGCGCGCAGCCTGTCTGCCGGCAGTCCGATCGAAGTGCATCCCGGTGACGGTTCACCGCCGTTCGTGGTCCCGATTGCCAGTATCAGCCCGGTTGCGCATGCCCAGACCCGGCTCGCCTCGGTTCTGGTCACGATTCCGGCGCAACAGGGTCTGGCCGCCGGTCAGCCGCTATCGGCGCGGGTGGTGACGCGTGCCTCGCGCGCGGCAGTCACCATACCCTATGCCGCACTTCTCGACGATGGCGGACAACCCTTCGTATTTGTTGTCAAGGATGGCGTCGCCAAGCGTCATGACGTTGCCGTTGGCGCGAGCGACGCTGCGAACGTGGCGATCCTCAAAGGCGTTGGCGATGGGGAGTCGGTCGTTGTCGAGGGCGCCACTGCGGTCGAAGACGGAATGAAAGTCCGCACGCGATGAAGCTTCGCCTTGCCAACCACGCGCGCAGCCTGTGGCTTTCCATGCTGCTGCTCACGCTTGGTGGGATCGCCGGAGCCTTGCGGCTACCGGTCAGCTTATTCCCGCAGATTGATTACCCGCGCGTCGTCGTTGCTATCGACGCTGGCGAGCGTGACGCGGCGCAGATGGAGGCTGAGATTACGCGTCCGGTCGAGATCGCGCTGCGCTCTGTTCCAGGCGTCACGCACCTCCGCTCGACAACTAGTCGCGGTTCGGCAGAGGTGGCGCTCAACTTCGACTGGGGTCACGAAATGACCTCGGCAACACTTGCGACCCAGGGCGCCTTGGCGACGGTCTTGTCGTCACTGCCGCAAGGAACGACCTTTGACGTGCGCCGGTCGGACCCGACGCTGTTTCCGGTAGTCGGAATTGCGCTGACGTCGACTTCGCTCGATCAGGAAGCGCTGCGTCAGATCGCCGAACTCAAAGTGCGTCCGGCACTGACCGCGGTCCTCGGTGTTGCGGGCGTCGATGTCCTCGGCGGGTCCCCCCGCGAATTCTCGGTCAATATCGATCCTGCGAAACTGGCCGCACTCGGCTTGTCGAGTGACGATGTCGTAAAGGCATTGGGCCAGGCCAACGTCGTCCAGGGTGCCGGGCGGATTGAGGACCGTCACAGACTTTACCTTGTGCTGGTCGAGAACCGGCTGGCCTCGGCTGCCGATATCGCTGCGACTCCGGTCAAGGCAGGGGCCACTGGGGGTTCGGGCATCGTCACCATCGGTGATATCGCCACGGTGCAGCCGTCCGTCCGGCCTGACTATACCCTCGTAACCAGCAATAGCCGCCACGCGGTTCTGGTCAACGTGCGTCAGGCGCTCGGCGGCGACACGGTCAAGGTGGTGCGCGACGTCGATGCCCGATTGAAGGGCCTGGGACTACCCCCAAGCGTGACTGTCACGCCGTTCTACGACCAATCGGAACTGGTGGTCGGCGCTGCCAACGCGGTGCGCGATGCAATCTTGCTTGGCGCACTGCTTGCGGGGCTGGTGCTGTTCCTGTTCCTGCGCTCATTCCGGCTCATGGCGATCACCGCTGCCGTTCTTCCTGCCGTGCTGGCTGGAACCTGCTTGATCCTGTTCGCGATGGGCATGCACTTCGACATGATGACACTGGGCGGAATGGCGGCAGCGGTCGGGCTGATCGTCGATGATGCAGTGGTCATGCTCGAACACGTCATGCGCCGGATGCAAGAAGGCACAGCACGTGACACGCCAGGGATCCTAGCTGCAGCGGCGGAGATGGCGAGGCCGTTGTTCGGGTCGACCGGGGCAACAATCGTGGTGTTCCTACCGCTAGCGTTCATTTCCGGGGTCAGCGGCGGATTCTTCAAGGCGCTGGCCGTCACCATGGTGGCCGCGCTGACGATCTCGCTACTTTACGCGCGCTTTCTCATCCCGCTGGTCTGCGCCCATTGGCTGCGCCCAACCGACGCCGCAGCCGCCGAGAACGCAGCGGGGTGGCTTGGGCGTCTTGCCACGCAGTACCATCGCGCTATCGCCCGTGCACTGTCTCGCCCGGCGCGGTTCGCTACGATTGTCTGCTTGGTTCTAGCGCTTGCAGGTTCTATTGCCTGGTACAAGGTTCCATCGGGTTTCATGCCCAAGATGGACGAGGGCGGGTTTATCCTTGACTACAAAGCCCAGCCTGGTGCCGCTCTATCCGATACCGACCGACTGTTGCGTCAGGTCGAAGCCATCATTCAGAGCACTCCCGAAGTCGCCAGCTATTCGCGGCGCACCGGCCTGCAACTGGGCGGTGGTCTGACGGAAGCCGACGAAGGCGATTATTTCATTCGCTTGAAGGGCGGGTCACGGCGGCCGATTGAGGAGGTAATGGGCGACATCCGGGGCCGGATCGAAAAGCTGGTTCCGGGGATCCAGATCGAAACCCTGCAATTGATGGAAGACCTGATTGGTGATCTGACCGCCGTGCCGCAGCCAATCGAGATCAAGCTGTTCGGCGATGATCCGGTCGCGCTCGAAAAGACTGCTAAGCAAGTTGCCGAAGCAATCGGCAAGGTCAACGGCGTTGTGGAAGTGGTCGATGGCCTGCGGGTCGCGGGCGATGCCATTTCCGTGCGGGTCAGGCCGGGAATTGCGCAACAGCAGGGGCTCGATCCCGCCGCAGTCGCAGGACAGGTCGAAGGGCTGATAGGCGGCAGTTCGGCCACCAGTGTCAGGATTGGGGAACAACTGATCGGGGTTCGGGTGCGAGGCCCCGCCGATATCCGCGCGCGTGCAGCCGAGGTTGCCAACTTGCCGCTCACTGCGCCGGATGGTCATGTCGTCCGGGCGGGACAGATCGCCGACGTTTCGATCATGGCCGGGCAAAAGCAACTTACCCGCGAAGACCTCGCGCCCTTCATCGATGTCACCGCACGGCTCGAAGGACGCGATCTCGGTTCGGCGATGACTGAAGTGCGCAAGACCGTGGCCAGCCTGCATCTGCCGCCATCGATCCGGGTCGATTATGGCGGGCTCTATGCGCAGCAACGTCAGAGCTTTGCCGACATGACCATGGTCTTCGCCGCCGCGCTGTTACTTGCCGCGCTCCTGCTGACCGTGTTGTTTGAAAGAATTGCCTGGACCTTGGCTGCGGTCGCGACCGTGCTCCTGAGCGTGGCGGCAGTGTTCATCGGGCTGTGGCTCACCGGGATTGAACTCGACGTTTCGGCGCTGATGGGCCTGACGATGGTGGTCGGCATGGTGACCGAATTAATCGTGTTCTACTTTTCAGAACTCGACAGTGAGGCGACGATCGATCTAGCGGCGCTTGCGGAGGCGGGAGACAAGCGGCTGCGCCCGATCCTAATGTCGGCGCTGATCGCTATCCTGACATTGAGCCCATTGGCGCTGGGGATTAGCCGGGGCGCCGGGTTGCAGCAGCCGCTTGCGACAGCGATCATCTTCGGTCTGACTGCCGCGGTTCCGCTAGTTCTCCTACTGCTACCATCCTTGGTCTTGGCAATATCCAGTGTTGGGCGCCGAAGGACTTCAGCCTAGGCCAGCCAATCCATCCTTGTTGCACCGACAGATATAGGGGCATGATTTGAAACCTGCGGGGCAGCCATTTGATCCCGTTTTTCCTCTGGAAGGCACCCAAGTATGGATTCGATCACAACTAATGAAATTGCCCGCAAACTCCTGAGCAGCTCTGGCCAAGCTCTGGATTCCGAACAGCGCGTGGTCCTAGGGTTGAGACTCAATCAGAGCCAGAACGCGAGCGCGGTGACGAGCGCCACGCCTGACAGGAAGTTGGCGGCGAGCTTGTCGTAGCGTGTTGCCACGCGACGGAAATCCTTGAGCCGACAGAAGGCGTTCTCGAT
>NZ_RQSI01000036.1:0-37134 GCF_003856955.1 Novosphingobium sp. LASN5T | reverse complement strand
TGCCTCCTCAGCTGGTCCAGGGACCGCCGAGGTTCGCAACCAATAAAATGCGCAGCAACTGCGCCCACTATCACGGGAATTCGGTGGCTACGCCGCGTTCCTGCGCATTACCGCGACCTCGCGATAACAGGTCATCCATAACAACCTCGATGCGGCGCTCGAAGCATCCGGGGTCACGAGCAGCAGCGAGGGCACGCTCAACCGGCAGGCGAAATCGGCGGCCCGTTCGGCATTCGAGAGCGCCAAGCAGCGCTTTTTCAACCACCTCATCACCGCGATGAAGACGCCGACCCTGATCCGGGCGATCGAGCAGGGGCTTGCCGATGGCCACGCCGCCGTGGTGCAAATTGTCTCGACCGGCGAAGCCCTGCTTTCCCGCCGCCTTGCCGAGATCGATCCGGGCGAATGGAACGACATTTCTTGCGACGTCACTCCTCGCGAATACGTTCTCGACTATTTGGCGCACAGCTTCCCGGTCCAGCTCCACGAGACCTACACCGACGGCGACGGCAATCTCGCCTCGCGTCCTGCCTATGACGATGCCGGGAACGTGATCGAGTGCCGGGAAGCCATCGAGCGGCGCGACCGCCTGATCGAGAAGCTGGCATCGATGGAGCCGGTGCAAGGCGCTCTCGACCAGATCGTCCAGCGGTTCGGCACCGACATGGTCGCTGAAGTGACCGGGCGTTCTCGCCGCATCGTCCGCAAGGTCGGCGCGCACGGCGAGCGATTCGTGGTCGAGAACCGGCCCGCCCATGCCAACTTGGCCGAAGCGCAAGCGTTCATGGAGGACAAGAAGCCGATCCTGGTCTTTTCCGACGCCGGCGGCACCGGACGCAGCTACCATGCCGATCTTGGCGCACGGAACCAGCGGCTCCGCCACCACTACCTGCTCGAAGCAGGCTGGAAGGCCGATACCGCGATCCAAGGGCTGGGGCGAACCAACCGCACCAATCAGGCACAACCGCCGCTGTTTCGGCCGGTCGCCACCGACGTTCAGGCCGAAAAACGCTTCCTCTCGACCATCGCGCGGCGGCTCGACACATTGGGCGCGATTACCCGAGGGCAGCGCCAGACCGGCGGCCAGGGGCTGTTCCGTCCAGAGGACAATCTCGAAAGCCCCTATGCCCATGCAGCGCTGCGGCAGTTCTATCTGCTCATCTATGCTGGCAAGGTCGAGCACTGTTCGCTGGCGACCTTCGAGGCCATGACCGGGCTGTCGCTGACCGATGGCTCTGGGTGCCTGAAGGACGACCTGCCGCCGATCACGACCTTCCTTAACCGGCTGCTGGCGCTGACAATCGCCATGCAGAACGTGCTGTTCACGGTGTTCGAGCAGTTGCTCAGCGCCAAGGTCGAGAGTGCGATTGCGTCGGGAAGCTACGATGTCGGGCTGGAAACGCTGGTTGCCGACAGCTTCTCCCTCACGAGTAGCGAACCGATCTATGTCCACCCCGCGACCGGCGCCGAAACCCGGCTGCTGACGATCGCCATGCGTGAGCGCAACCAGCCGCTGACGCTCGAAAAGGCGATCGACCTGCTTCGCGAGCCGGGAGCGCGGCTTCTGGTCAATTCCCGCTCGAAGCGCGCTGCCGTGCAGCTTCCGGCTCGCAGTCTGATGCTCGATGATGGCGAGGTCGAACGCCGGGTCCGGCTGATCCGGCCGATGGAGCGGCTGAACTTCGCACTCAGCCATTTGCCCGAGACAGCCTGGGCGGAAGTGGACGAGCGGGACTTCGCGGCAACCTGGCAGGCCGAGGTGGCGCAGGTCGAGGAGTTCACGACAAGCGAACTGCACATCGTGACTGGGCTGCTTCTACCGATCTGGAAACGGCTCCCCGAAGAATCGACCCGAGTTTACCGGCTCCAGACCGACGATGGCATGAGCATTGTAGGGCGCAGAGTATCCCCGGCATGGGCAGCGAGCGCCACGGCCAGCACTGACGCGCCCGAACTGACGCCGCCGCAGGCGCTGGCTTTGATGCGTGAGGGGCATTCGGTGCTTGATCTCGTCGATGGCCTGCAATTGCGCCGCTCGCGGTTGATGCAGATGAACCGCATAGAACTGACCGGGTTTGCTCCGACAGCGATCGACCGGCTGAAAGCGATGGGGCTTTTCTCGGAGATCATCAGTTGGAAGCTGAGGCTGTTCGTCCCTGACGACACAGTGGCAGGATGCCAGGTGCTCGAACGTCTGTTCGAACGCCATCCGCTCGCGCGCGTTCTTGACCGCAAGGCGGCCTGACATGGGTAGGATTTCCACGCGCGCAGCAGACCTGTCAGAACGGCTCGCCCAGAACGCGTTAGGAGTTTGCCGCCATTACCTCCCCGCCGGACGGCGTGAGGGGCGCTACTGGATGGTCGGCGATGTTGCCGGAGCGCCTGGACGCAGCCTCTATGTCCGGCTCTTCGAGACTGAACGCGGCGCGATCGGCAACTGGGTCGATGCGGCGACCGGCGAACATGGCGACCTCATCGACCTTATCCGGCTCAACCAGCGCCACGGGCGGCTTGCCGATACCATCGACGAGGCCGAACGCTTCCTGTCGCTGCCGCCATCGGCTGACGTCGAACAGCAGAAGCACTCGTCCGGTCCACCGGCGCGCGCAGGGTCGCCAACGGCTGCACGACGACTCTTCGCAGCCTCGAAGCCGATCATCGGCACGCTGGCGGCGACTTACCTGCAATCGCGCGGCATCACGCACCTTGCGGACTTGCCAGCTCTGCGGTTCCATCCCCGTTGCTACTATCGCTCCAATGACGACGATGTGCCCGGAACGCCTGGCGCATTTGCGGCTCTGATTGCTTCGGTCACCGACGATGACGGCTCCCAGACCGGCACGCATCGCACCTGGCTCGGTGCGTCCGGCATCATGAAAGCCGCAGTCGCATCGCCGCGCCGGGCAATGGGAAATATCCTTGGGCATGCAATCCGGTTCGGGCAGGCGCAGGATGTCTTGGCCGCCGGCGAGGGCATCGAGACCATGCTGTCCTTGCGCGAGGTCTTGCCGAACTTGCCAACGGCCGCAGCCACCTCCTCGTCGCACTTGGCCGCCATTCAGTTCCCGCCAGTGCTGCGCCGCCTTTACGTTGCCCGCGACCGCGATGCGGCCGGAGACGCGGCGTTTTCAATCCTGACCGAGCGGGCATCCGCGGCGGGGATCGAACTGCTCTCGCTCATGCCTGCGCTGGGCGACTTCAACGACGACTTGCGCCTGCATGGACCATCGCTTCTGGGCGAGCGGATCGTCGATCAATTGCACGAGACCGACCGGTCGCGATTTCATCGCCGCTAAGCTGGTCCGAGACGGGATCGGGATGATGGCCCCCGGTATGGGCAGGCCCGTGCGATCATGCCGGACCCACCCGGCCTTCTCTAAGGGCGATCCAAGAGACCGGCTGCGGCGCGGTCGCAATGGCGGTGCGGCGACTATTTTCCGGCGGCGCGTTGCCCGCGCCGTTCCATCGCGAACCAAAATAGCCGCCGCCCGCCATCCTCCGCTTCGCTGCGGCCTTGCAGATGCGCCCGCACCCCAGCCGGTCAGAGGGATCGCCGGAAGGCCGGGCGAGGTGCCCGGCTCAGATCCGCAAGGACCGCGATCATGTCCGAGCCATTCGAACCCGAACACGAAATGTCACCCACCGCCCATCTCCTCGATGAAATGGCCCTCTACGGCCATCGCCCCTTCTCGGACGAAGCCGACCCGCGGCCACTTCCCGACGAACGCAACGCAAGCGGCGCCGTCGCCGATATGTTCGATGCGCTGATCGCGACCATGATCGACACCAGAATCGAACCCGATCTTGAAGACCTGTGCTGGTCGCTCGCCAACCTCTTCCACCGAGCCGAGGGCCGTATCCAACGCGAACTCGACGACAACGAAGATGCGCAAAGGCGCGGGCAGCGCGAACAGGACGGTTCCGAGGTCAAGTCGGTCGAGCTCGAACGGCTGATCAACGAAGGCATCGGCCTGATCGAACGCCGCAACGCGATGGAGTTCATGCGCGAAGCCGCCTCCGACCAGTTCGAAACGCATTTCCGCAAGGCCTGGACTCCGCGTGCCGGATCACTCATCAACCATCGCACCATGACCGCGGCCATGATCGACAGCCGGGATTTCCTTGCCGCCAAGCGCCGATCCGAGACCGAACCACTGCTGCCGGTCGGCACGCGGATCGCATTCACCTCAGGTCCCGCCTATCAGGATCACCAACGCATCTGGGCCGTGCTCGACAAGGTTCTCGCGAAATACCCCGACATGGTCCTGTTCCACGGCGGAAATCCGACCGGCGGTGAGCATATCGCATCACTCTGGGCTCGGAATCGTAAGATCGTACATGTCGCGTTCCGGCCCGACTGGGATCGGTTCAAGAAGGCGGCACCGTTCCGCCGGAACGACCAGATGCTCGAGACACTTCCCAAGGCCGTGGTCGCCTGCCCGGGCAACGGCATCAATGCAAATCTCGTCGACAAGGCACGCAAGCTGGGGATTTCAGTTTGGGCGATCGAATGACCGGCGCTAGCAGCTCGGTGAAAGATAAATCAAATTCGAGTGGTGCAGGAAAAGGCAATACACTATCGCCTCGTCATGAGCATTGAACCGATTTTCTCTGCCCAGCAGCTAGAGCTTGTAAAGAATGCGCCGTTGTATGCGGGTGACCGCCATCCCGCATGGAGCGTCCTGTTCGGAGCGGCGAGCGCCGTTGACTTCCTGACACGTCGTTCGCTCGATGTGGTTGGTCGTTCGGTCGACTTGCAACATGAGATGCGTAACACGCTCGATCGTGCAGTAAATCTAACCAATATATCTGACGCGGCGGCTGCCTTAGCGGAACTTCGCGCACTTGGTGGAATGACGGAAGCTGGCCTGCTCGTCCGCCCACTAGCTCCAAGCAGCAAGCGTGGCGCAACGCCCGATTTTGAAGTGGATGCCGATGACGGATCAGTTACAGTTGAAGTCCACGCCAAGCATGAAGACTGTGCGCAAACGCAGTTACGACAGCTTCTTGCAGATGGTAGCGAAGTGCCGGGGATTGAGCGCAGGACGGAAGATTATGGCAGCGGCACAATAGCCTTTGCGACCGTCGAGCTTCATCCCGGCGGCGTTCCGAGGCGGGGCCACAAATTTGATTCCGTGCAGGCAAACGTCATCAGCAAGTTGTGCGCAGTCAAGCAGGGAGAGAAGCAACGCCGACACAACGTGCCGTCGGTCCTGTGGTTGGATCTGAGCTATTTCGGGCCGATGACCCACACTCTGCTAGAACAAACCATTCCTATCGTTTCGGGTAATATCGGCCTCACCTCTGGCGCAATATGGAACGCGTTCTATGGCTGGAAGGGCGCTCCAATCCTTGAGGAAGGGAACCCAAGAAAGATCACGATGGGGCATGACGGTAGATTCCGCCTGACGGGGGAAGCAAAGTGCTACTATGCCGCTGCCATCATTTGCTTCGAAAAAGGCCTCGTCCTATTCGAAAACCCATGGGCGGATATCGGCTTGCCCCCCAAATTCAGGCGACGGTGCGAAAGACTGCCTTGGTTCAAGATCGGCCATAGCGTGGCGGATTGGGCGCCGAACGAGGCACTCTCATCGGTGAATTTGTCGGAAAGGCGAATTACAGCCCTTTCGGACGATCCGCATTGGTAGCTGCGTAAGCTAGTTGGCCAGTTGGCTGGCAGTGCGTTCAATGGCGGGATGAAATCTCTATCTGAGTTTCAGCAACCACCCCACTCTCAAAGGCCAATCCGTTGGCCGACCCCAAGCCTCCTTCAATCAACCCGTAAAGGGTCCGCTACGCTGCGCGTGCGGCCACTACGTCTGCGCCTCCGTGGTGATTGCGGCTTTGCGCCGTCTGTCCGGGGCCTGTCGAGCGGGGATGGTCCCTGCTCCTAGACAGGAGCTCGAACATGTCACTCACCATCGCACAGCGTCACGCCTGGAGCCTCGCCCGCACCCTGATGGTATGCATCACCCTGTTCCACGCCGGTAACGGCTACGCCGCCGTTCCGACATCTGAATTCGATGGCGATACTGACAGCATCGTTCGCGAATATGACCCGTTCAATCCCTGACTGCGCCAAATCGCGCTGCGCCGCATGGCTGGATGCCCATCGGGTATTCCAGCCATCGCGCATTTCTGCTATGGATTTCCTGCACATTGCGCTGCGGTGGAGGAGGAGAGCGCGTCCCTTGCCCTTGGCTTCAAGGAGGACGCCATGCTGATCGGCCTTACCCTAATAATCGTCGCGGTTTTCATGTGCTGCGCGCTGCTTTTCCGCCTCTCGATCTACGCCCTGCCGCTGTTCGTGGCCTTTCTCGCCGGTTCCATCACCTACCGAGGGGGCAGCGGCATTGTCGCTGCGATCGCCGCCGCAGCCGTTGCTGCGATCATCCTGCTAGCTGTCGCGCAACTGGCGCTGGCGTTTGCCAAGTCCGACATGACCCGGGCGGCGATCGGTATCGCGTTTGCTGCGCCGGCAGCCGTTGCGGGTTACCACGCCGTCCACGGCATCGCGGCGGCGACCATGCCGACAAGCGGATGGCAGATTGCCGTCTCACTTTTCGGCGCTGCAATTATCGCGGCGGCATCCTGGGCACAGTGGAGCCGCGTTCGTCTCTAGCTCCGTCACTATTCAAGCCCCGCCCGGCAGGTGCCGGGCGGGGTTGGCATGGTCAGTTCGGCCGTCACGAGGCAGGCGCTGCGATCAGGTGGCAAGCTCCGCCATTCTCGCTCCGGGTGTGGTGGGTCTGGGCGGTGTTCGGGGCCGAACTGAACCCAGAATTCGCGGCCAACGCGAGGCTGGGGCCGTGGCGAGCCGAATGCGCGGATCACGATCATATCCGAGGGTACGCATCCCGTTGCCGATGTCGGGGGCCGCGATGACAACCTGCAAGCGCGCCGCGTGACGACACCCTCCTGATTGCAGCCCGGTCTGGGAAGTCCGAAAAGTGCCATGGCTCCCGGTCAAGTGTGACCCGAGCCCGTTGCCGCCTCTTCAATGGCTTGGGTTGGCAGGGGATGGCTTCGCCGCTTGATCCCTTGCTGCAACGCCGTCTGCGCCGACTTTCTTCCCCTGGGCGTTCCGCCCATTCCTCGCGAGGCAAGAAAGCCGTCTGGTCGCCGTCCTCCACTGCGTTCCGGCCGTTCCGGTGCAGCGGGCACAAGCCCCTGCCTTCAACCAGCCATCGAGGCCGCGATGGGCGCGGGTTCGACCAACTTGAAGGAATGCATCATGGCCAACATCGGAACTTTCACCAAGACCGGTAACGAATACAAGGGCGAGATCGTCACCATGTCGGTGCAGCAGAAGAACGTCCGCATTGTCCCTGAAGCCAGCGACAACGAAAACGCACCGTCACACCGGGTCTTCGTTGGCCGCGCGGAAATCGGCGCCGCCTGGACCAAGTCCTCGAACGAAGGCCGCGAATACCTCTCGGTCAAGCTCGACGATCCCAGCTTCACCGCACCGATCTTCGCCAACCTGTTCGACGACGAAGACGGCAAGAGCTACAATCTGATCTGGTCGCGCGCTCGCCGCACTAACGGCGACTGACCGCCAAGCCAGCCCCGCCCGGCACCTGCCGAGCGGGGCTTTGGCCTGTTCAAGTGTCGCTTCCGGCAGGCGGATCCGTCAACAGATCGGCGGGCTTTACGCCGAGTGCCTGCGCCGCCTCGTGGACAGAGAGGAGCGTGGCATTCTGGCCCCCGCGCTCGATCATGCTGACATACGCGCGGTCGACACCCATGCGCTCCGCCACGGCTTCCTGGCTGAGTCCCGCAGAGAGGCGGTAGTAACGAACATTGGCGCCGAAAAGCTTGCGGATATCCATCCGAAGCTTAGAAACCGGTCGCGTATCTCCGTTCTACGTATTATAATACGCGGAAATTTGACCGGTATGGCAGTCCTCGCGTTGGACGGCGTCGGTTGGTTATTCCCTCACTGGCACGTCGGCCTCCCGTTATGGGTAGAAGCCAAGTTTTCGCCAATGTGGAGCAACTTTCGTGCTAAGTGTAAAACGACGTGAACGGAGTCGAATCAATGGCTCGACCCATGACGACACCACCATTTGACGATAACCCGCCAGCCAGCGAGCGAGTCACGGCATATGACGAGCGCCATTTTGTGACGTATTTGCGAGTGCTTGACGCCGAAGCGGAAGGGGCCGCATGGCAGGAGGTCGCGACAATCGTTTTCGGGTTGGACCCCGCAGCACACCCTGATCGCGCGCAGAAAGTTTACGAAAGTCATCTCAATCGGGCACGGTGGATGACGACACACGGCTATAGGCATCTTCTGGAGAAGTCCCGCGAGGCGTGAAGTCCTGGTCAATCAACGCGGAATTTCCCTTATTAGAATCGCCACCTTACCTCATCTGTCGGCATAGCGTTCCGCGAACTTGGCTACTTCCGAGTTATCTATACTGAACAAAGACTTGCCATCTGACATTCTCGCCTGTGCTTTGCGGGGTCCATATGTCCGGTGGTTCGTCTTGGCGGTCACCTCCGACCGCGGATCAGTATCGACATCATGACTATGCGGATTTTGCGCAGGAATTCCTGAATCGAAATCCGGACTATCGCTGCGATCATGACGAAACCATGTTTCGCGCGGCCCAATTTCCGCACACCTCACTGGAAGATCAGGAGGGCCTCGCCCGGCGTTGGGGCTTGAGCTTTCCCCTCGGATCCACTGGCAAATCCGCGCGAGAACCCCGCCCTATGGTCACCGGAGGCCGCACCCGATGTCGTAGTCATCGAAGCCGCGGATCTGGTGCGCGCAATTCCACTTCCGCCCGGCGCTGAACCCCTGGTCGAAGCCGCGACGGACGCAGAGCACCATCTCGTCATCGCTCATGGCACCGCACGGCTGCGCCTGTGCGTGCGCCGAGCGCCTTCATTGAGTGTTCCATCGTTCTCTATCCCATTCGATCCGGCGTGCGCCTTGCGGCTCGCCGCCGCTGCCCGCCTTCAGCGGGCGACGCGTAGCGGCGGCCATTCACTCGACAGGAGCGCAACTCCCACCAGATATCAGCGTGCGCGTTACGCTCAGCTACTGAGCATCCACGATGCGCTGGAGGCTGGCGCCTCTTCGCGCGACCTCGCCTTCGGCTTCGTTTTCCGGGGCCACCGCCCACTTACTGGAGCAATCTGGAAAGGTTCGGGCGAGCGGCGGCACGTCCTCCGTCTGATCGCAGATGCACGCCGCATCGTCTCTGTCGGCTATCGCAAACTGCTGCTTCACCGCTGACGCCGCTGCCCGGGCGGCAGGGGTGTCAGAAATGCCACCGCGCATTTTGTCACTCCGGCGGCACGCCCTTGCCACGCCAAAGCTCGCGAACCCCAGCGACAGCCCGCTGCCGTTGCCACACTTCGCCGGAGCCTTGCGATGGATGCCAGACCGACCCCTGTGACTGCCCGTTTCCTGCGGACACCTGACGCCGCCGTACATCTAGGACTGTCTGCCCGCACGCTCGAAAAGCACCGCTGCTTTGGGACCGGCCCGGTCTACCGCAAACTCGGCGGTCGCATCGTCTACTTGGTTACGGACCTCGACGCTTGGGCCGAGCAGGGCCTGCGTCGGTCGACCAGCGATCCCGGCAAGGGCGTAGTCCATCCGGCCAAGCGGCTCGATGGCTATACTCCGCCGGTGCGGCGCTGAGGGGCACCCATGCGCCACTTGTCCACCTTTTCAGCGAAGTCTGCGCAACTTGACCTGTTCGTCAGCGCAGGCAGCGACATCGCCGCGCGCGACGCGCAGGACCTGATGGCCTGGCCATTCTTCAGCCTCGCCAAGTCGAAGCGGGTGCGCCCGATCGACTTCCGCATGGGCGAGGTCTCAATCCTGGTCGAGGCGACCGCCGAACACGGCATGGCGACCATCTGGGACGCCGACGTGCTCATCTGGGTCGCCAGCCAGATCGTCGAAGCACGCGATATGGGCCGCCCGACCTCGCGGTTGATCGCCGCTACCCCGCACGAGATCCTCGCGTTCACCCGGCGCGGCACCGGCAAGGCGAGCTATGAACGACTGAAAGCTGGGCTCGACCGGCTTCAATCGACCACGATCGCAACCTCGATCCGCCAGCGCGACGCGCGGCGGCGACACCGCTTTTCCTGGATCAACGAATGGAAGGAGCGCCTCGACGGCTCGGGCCGCGCGCTCGGGATCGAGATGATCATCCCCGACTGGTTCTACGAAGGCGTGGTCGACCAGGCGCTCGTGCTGACCATCGACCCCAACTATTTCGCGCTGACCGGCGGGCTTGAACGCTGGCTCTACCGCCTCGTGCGCAAGCACGGCGGCAAGCAGCGCGGTGGCTGGAGCTTCGACTTCCAGCACCTCCATATGAAGTCCGGCGCGCTCTCGCCGCCCAAACGCTTCGCGTTCGAGCTGCGCGATATCGTGCGGCGCCAGGCTCTGCCCGGATACCAACTCACCATCGAACATGCGCTGGGCCGTGAACGACTGAACTTTGTTTCGATCCCTGCCGATCCGTTCGACGCGGCCATGCGGCGCGTCGGCCTGCGCCCTGTGGATATGTCGTGATGCAGCACGGACTATCAGGAACCGCCGGACTCGGACGATCAGGAACCGAAAGTTCGGACTATCGGGAACCGGAATGGCCTTCAAACCCGCAGAAATCTGCGCCGAAATTCGCGCTTAACTTAGCTAACAAAGAATCCTTCGGATTCTTGCTAACGTCAGATCGCTTGTGGACAGACAGCGCCGCACCACCGCGCAAGCCTGCCGAAACGAGGGTAAGTGACGACCCGTCGCTGACCCATGTGACGCTGGTCTGGCGCGAAGGCAGCCAAGAGGACTGGCTCAAGTTCGGCAAGCCGATTGCCGAGCGGATCGTCGACCGCCGTCAGCGCATCGAAAGCTACGCGGCAGGCCAGGTTTTTGGCTTGGTACGCTGGGCATCCAATGATTATGGCACCGTCCGTTCGACGCTCGACATCGTCCGTGCCGTCGCAGGGACGGCCCCTTGCGTTCCGGTGCCCCAGGTCGATCCCGGCGGCGATCTGCTGCTCAGCGTTCATGGCTGGCCGAAGGTAGCCCAAGTCTTTCGCCTGATCGATGCGATCGAAGCGTCAGGCATCGACCCTTGCGATGTCGCGCCCGATCATTGGCGGCACATCCACAACCGGCTTTCCGGGCGCGAAGTGCCACGCGGCTACAGCCCCGCGCGCCATCGCGCCTGGCTCCAGCGCAAGGCGCTTTTGCCATGAGCCGGCGAAGCTTCACCATCGCTGGCGTCGTTGTAGCCGCCACACTCGCGACGCTGACCGTTCCGGTCTCGCGCTACGCGGTGTGGAATGCGTCAGCCTCCGTGCCGACCGGGCTTTACGCCATCCGCGGCAAGGAAAGCCTGCACGTCGGCGAGCGGGTCGCCATCGAACCGCCGCCAGAACTGCGCCACCTGCTCGCCGAGCGACACTACCTCCCGAGCACCGTCCCGCTGCTGAAGCGCATCGCCGCTGTGCGCGGCCAGCGCGTCTGCCGCTTCGCGCATGGCATCATGATTGACGGCCAATATGTCGGCGCAGCGCGTGCGCGCGACCGTCTCGGCCGCCCGCTTCCAGTCTGGTCGGGCTGCCATGTGCTGCGCACCGGCGAGCTGTTCGTGATGAACCCGGCAGCGCCCGACAGTTTCGATGGCCGCTATTTCGGCGTGCTGCGCATGGCCGACGTGATCGGCCGCGCGACGCCGGTCTGGACTGATGAAACGGGCAATGGCGACCATCAATGGTTCGCCGATCCCCGTTCGAACCAACCCACCAGTTCAACAACCGAAGGAGACTGAACCATGAAGATCGGATATTTTGTGAACGCCGAAGGCGGATTTTCCGGACACATCACGACACTGACGCTCGACATCGGCGTGGTGCTGCTCGCCACCGAACCGTCCGACAACGAGAACGCGCCCGATTACCGGGCGATTGTCGGCGACGGCGACGAGGCGCGAGAGATCGGCGCGGGTTGGAAACGCACAGGCGAAAAGGCGGGCGACTACGTCGCACTCCAGATCGACGACCCGGCATTCGTCCAGCCACTGCGAGCCAACCTGTTCCACGACGACGGCACCGGCCACGTCCTGGTCTGGTCGCGCCCGTCCCGGCACGACAAGGCGGATTGAGCCGATGTGCAGGAATAGCTTTGGCTTTGCCGCGTTCCTCGCAGCTGCCCTGTTCGGTAACGCGCCTGCCTCCGGGCAGGCCGCTGCCGAACAGGCGCAGCCGCGCACTGTCGACATAGCTGCGCATGTCGCCGAGGCATCGCAGCGCTTCGGTATTCCAGTGCAATGGATCTACGCCGTGATGCGTACCGAAAGCGCCGGCCGAATTGGCGCGGTTTCGTCAGCGGGAGCGGTGGGCCTGATGCAACTCATGCCCGGAACCTGGGCGCGCCAGCGCGCCCGGTTCGGGCTTGGTCCTGACCCGTTCGATCCGCGCGACAACATCATTGCGGGTGCGTCCTACCTTCGCGAACTGTATGACAGCTACGGTATCCCTGGCTTCCTTGCTGCGTACAACGCTGGCGGTGGGCGATATGAAGACTGGCGCGATCGCGGTCGCCCGCTTCCCGCCGAGACCCGCGCCTATGTCGCCAAGATCGCACCGATGCTGCAAGCAGGCGGCGCGGCAACAGTCGTTGCCAGCGCATCGCCCGTGCAGCCGGTTCGCCTATCCTGGACACAAGGCCAGCTTTTCGCTGTGCGCGCGGATGCCCCAGCCGACGCATCCGGCAGCTTCGCTGCCGCCGCGCCGCCGACCTCCGTTCCCGCTTCGTCTGCCCCGTTGAACGGCCTCTTCGCGCCCGTTTCGGGGAGCCGTCGGCAGTGATCGCCCCGTTGTCCTTCTGGCGCGTCATGGCGTGGATTGGCGTAGGATTGTGCGGAAAGTCGGTTGCAGGAGGGGAAGGTTCAGGAGGATGGCAAGATAAAAGCGGAGCCAGCTGCCGGGGTGTGAGGGCGCAGATTTGTGAGCTTTCCAAAGCCAGCCGCTTCGTACCACGACTGGCTCCCTTCAGGAGAATGCGCGCAATTCCGCCGTGCGCAGAGCCAGCCGCCATTCCGCGCCGCATCCTCCCATGAGCGACGACGACTTCGAGATCAAACCGGGACGCATACGTGACCGCGCCTCTGGTCAGCGCAAAGCGCGCACTCTCAAGGCGCAGCTTCGCGCCTTGTCCAACCGGGCCGGACACAGCGGTCGATCTGGCAGCTCGGGTGCCAGGCGGGGCACCGGCCGACTGGCGCGAGGCCGGATTGCCAACCTGCGAGCAACCACTCGCGCCAGCCATCGCCGTGTCATTGTCAAGGCGCGCGTCGTGCGGCACCGGGGATCGCGCTTCGCCGCAGCGCCGCTCGCCCAGCACCTGACCTATCTCAAACGCGACGGCGTTACCCGGGACGGGAAAGAGGCCGAACTGTTCGGTGACGATCCCGAACCGGTCGATGGCAAGCTCTTCGCCGAACGCTGCGCCGATGACCGGCATCACTTCCGCTTCATCGTCTCGCCCGAAGATGCAGGTGAGCTTGACGACGTCCGGACCTTCACGCGCGAACTGCTGACGGATATGGAAAAGGATCTCGGCACCCGGCTCGACTGGGTTGCAGTCGATCACTGGAACACCGACAATCCCCACATCCACATCCTGGTCAGAGGCAAGGCCGACGATGGCCGCGACCTGGTGATCGACAAGGACTACATCCGCGAAGGAATGCGTAGTCGCGCGGAAGCGCGCATTTCGCTTGAGCTTGGACCACGCAGTGAACGCGAGGTCGAGCGAGCCTTCATGCGCGAGATCGATGCCGACCGCTGGACCAGCCTCGATCGCCGCCTCCAGCGCATGGCCGACGATCTTGGCGGCGTGGTCGATCTGCGCCCCGATCTGCAGCGGACTGCGAACCCTGGCAACCAACACCTCATCGGCCGCGCCACCAAACTCGAGCGCATGGAACTTGCCGACAGGATCGCGCCCGGGTGCTGGCGACTGAAGCCAGGGCTCGAACAATTCCTCCGCGAGTTGGCGGTCAGGGGCGACGTCATCAAGACGATACACCGGGCGATGACCGGCCGGGGCCTTGCTGCCGAGACCGGACGGTTCGCTTTGCACGATGGAGCCGCGCCGGAGCCGGTTATCGGGCGACTGGTCGAGCGCGGGCTGCACAACGAGCTGACTGGCGAGGCCTATGCCGTGATCGATGGCGCCGACGGGCGGGTGCATCATCACAAGTTTAGTGACATCGACCTGACCGGCGATGCCGCGCCCGGCGCGATCGTCGAACTCAGCATCTGGACCGACCGGCGCGGCCGCGAGCAATCATCGCTCTGGACCCATTCCGATCTCGATCTAGTCGGTCAGCAGACTGCGCGGGGATCGACCTGGCTCGACAAGCAGCTCGTCGCCACTGAGCCGCTGGCGCTCGGTGCCGGGTTCGGCGTCGAGATCGACGCAGCCAAGACGCGGCGACTGGAGTATCTCGAAGCCGAGGGTCTCGCGAAACGGCAAGGCAACCACTTCGTGCTCTCCCGCAATCTGCTCGGCACACTGCGCGATCGCGACCTGGCCGAAGCGGGGTCCGCGCTCTCCCGCGAGCACAATCTGCCCTATCGCCCGGGAAGGCCGAGCGGTGAGGTGTCGGGCGTCTATCGCGGACGAATCCGGCTCGCATCGGGTCGCTATGCGATGATCGACGATGGCCTCGGCTTCTCGCTTGTGCCCTGGTCGAAGCAGCTCGACCGGCACCTAGGACAATATGTCAGCGGCGCATCGCAATCGGGTGGCGGGATCGAGTGGAGGCTCGGACGCTCACGCGGGATCGAGATTTGACCCTCAACCCTGCCGGTCGATCTTGAGCGGCCAGTTGAAATCGCCGCGCCGGGCGTTGCGTTCGGCCACTTCCCGTTCGAACGCGTCGCCAGCGCGCGACACCCCATAGTCGTCGGCGAACAGTGGCACCTTGCTGGACATGGCTTCGGCGGCATCGGCGTCGCGGAACACATCGTAACGCCCGAGCTGGCGCAGGATGCTGACCTCGGCGTCCTTGCTCTGTCCGCGCTTGCCGGTGACCGCGAGACCCACCGCGATACAGCGGGCGAGTTCGGTATCGCTGATCCGGACCTTCATGGCGCTCAGATCAGCAGCAGCTGGTGCGTGGCGTCGCCGTTGAGGCAGGCATTGGCCCTAAACGCGGCATCAACGGCATTGCGATAATGGACCGTGCCGAACCGCTCGGCCACGTCGAACGGGACAGATGTCCATTCCTCGCCCGGATAAACGCTCTCGTAGATCGCGCGCGCAGCTTCGCGCAGCGCCACATCGTGCTGCATGATGATCATTCCTGTGCTGAAGCCGAATCGGCAAGGCGCCAACAATATTCGTTCTATTTATGTTCTTAAAGCCACGGCGATCGGCGCAGCTGTCAGCCGGGCGATCTCGCCACCCCTTCCGATCTTCCGCCAGTCTGCGATCACTGCCGCGCGGGCCTTGCAATTGCGCGTTTGCCGCACCGACATGCCTTTCCGAAACGGGAAGGAGCAAGATCATTGTCCGCAGCGAAGATCCTCTGGGGCCAGGTGCTGGCCGTGTTCCTGATTATCCTGATCAGCGTCTGGGCGGCTACCCAGTGGACAGCCTCGGCGCTCGGCTTCCAGCCCGAGCTGGGCACACCCTGGTTCACGGCTTTCGGCCATCCAGTCTACCGGCCCTATGACCTCTTCTGGTGGTGGTTCTCCTTCGATGCCTATGCGCCGCACATCTTCGACAAGGGCGGGATGATCGCGACATCAGGCGGCTTCGTCGCGATAGTGGTCGCCATCGCCATGTCGGTCTGGCGCGGCCGCGAGAACCGGAACGCCAACACCTACGGAACCGCGCGCTGGGCGACCCGCGAGGATATCCGCAAGGCAGGTCTGTTTGCCGACAGCGGGGTGGTACTCGGCCAGTTCAACAACAACTACCTGCGCCACGACGGCGCCGAACATGTGCTGTGCTTCGCGCCGACCCGTTCGGGCAAGGGTGTCGGCCTCGTCATTCCAAGCCTGCTCACTTGGCCGGGCTCGGCCATCGTTCACGACATCAAGGGCGAGAACTGGGACATCACCGCGGGCTTCCGCAGCACCTTCAGCCGTACCCTACGCTTCGATCCGACCAGCCTCGACTCTGCTGGCTACAACCCGCTGCTCGAAGTGCGCCGCGGCATCAACGAGGTGCGCGACGTCCAGAACATCGCCGACATCCTGGTCGATCCGGAAGGCAGCCTCGAAAAGCGCAACCACTGGGAAAAGACCAGCCATGCCCTGCTGGTCGGCGCGATCCTCCATGTCCTCTATGCCTGCCCCGACAAGTCGCTCGCCGGCGTCGCCGCCTTCCTCTCCAACCCCGACGAGACGATCGAGAACACGCTCTACGCGATGATGGATACGCCGCATCTGGGTGAGGCCGGACCGCACCGGGTGGTCGCCAGCGCGGCGCGCGAATTGCTCAACAAGTCCGACAATGAGCGCTCCGGCGTACTGTCGACCGCAATGTCTTTCCTCGGCCTTTACCGAGACCCTGTGATCGCCAAGGTCACCAGCCATTCCGATTGGCGGATCGCCGATCTGGTTGAGGGTCCTCCGGCTTCGCTCTATCTGGTGGTTCCGCCATCCGACATAAGCCGGACCAAGCCGCTGATCCGGCTGATCCTCAACCAGATCGGTCGGCGATTGACCGAAGAGTTCGATCCCAAGACCAAGCGCCAGCGCGTCCTGCTGATGCTCGACGAATTCCCGGCTTTGGGCCGCCTAGACTTCTTCGAGAGCGCGCTAGCATTCATGGCGGGCTATGGCCTCAAGGCCTTCCTGATCGCGCAGTCCCTCAACCAGATCGAGCGCGCCTACGGCCAGAACAACGCCATCCTCGACAATTGCCATGTCCGGGTGGCCTTTGCGACCAACGACGAGCGCACTGCGAAGCGCGTGTCGGAATCGCTGGGGACAACAACCGAGCAGCGCTCGATGAAGAACTATGCCGGGCATCGTCTGTCACCTTGGCTCGGCCACCTGATGATCTCGCGTTCGGAAACCGCGCGGGCACTCCTGACTCCAGGCGAGGTTCTGCAACTACCCGAGACCGATGAGGTCGTGTTGATGTCCGGCGTTCCGCCGATCAAGGCGAAGAAGGCGCGCTACTACACGGATCGCCGGCTTCAGGCCCGTGTGGTCAAGGCACCGACCAATTGCGGCCAAGCGAAGGATACTCGCTCGTCCGACGACTGGAGTGCGCTTCCACCGATCGAAGCCGACCCCGACTTGGCCGCAGAACATCGGCGCAAACTCGATTCCGCCAACGGCGGATTGCGGCGCGAACCGGAATTGCCCGAGCATGTTGAGGTCGTCGCCAAGCCAAAGACTCCGACGGCCGAGTTCGAATTTTCCGATGCCGATGGTGTCGAAGACGATCAGGCAGCTGCCAATAGCGAACGGATCCGCCGGACAATGGAGCGCAGCGCCCGGCAAGCCTCGCTCGATCTGGGTGACGGGATCGACATGTGAAGCTCAAACGCACCTTCCGCTTGCCTCCCGACGTGATCGACCAGCTTGCCGAGTTCGCATCGCGCAGGCGGGTGGGCCAGCCGGATATCGTCGAAGCCGCGCTTCGCTCATTCATGTCGCCTGACAATCCGGAGCAACTCGAAGCCGCACTCAGCCGCCGCCTCGATCGCATCGACCGGCATCTTCGACGGCTCGATGAGCAGACCGAGATCACAACCGAAGCCCTAGCCTTGTTCGTCCGGTTCTGGTTGACCGCCAATCCTCCCCTTCCTGACAGCGGGCATGCTGCTGCTCAGGCGCAAGGGAAGGAGCGGTACGAGGGCTTTGTCGAGGCACTCGCTCGAAAGCTGCATACAAGCTCCAGACTCATCGGCGATACCGCACTGAAGGCGAAAAGGAACTAATTCCAGATTTCTGGCTTTCCGGGTTGCAAGAAAACCAGAAATCTGGGATTCTTGGAGAAATCAAGGTCGGACTGGGTCGGCTGCGAAGATGAAGGGGGCTCGATGGCGAAAAGACAAGCGGCTACGCCCGCCAATGATGTAGACGCTGAGTCCGGCAAAGGGAGTTCCCTCAACTTCAAAGTTGACGCGGAGTTCAAGAAAGAATTCAAAGGGTTTGCTGTAGCTCAAGGGATCAGCATGACCGATCTTCTCAAGGAGGGTTACGCGCTCTCCAAAAAAGAACGGCAAAAATGATCATGCAATCGGTCAGGCCAGCACGCACCGCACCAATATTGCGGTGTCCGCTATGACATTGGAGGCGGGGAGCGCCGCCCATGAAACAGCGGACTGGCTGTTTTCGATCAGCGATGGCCGTGGCCTGCCCATCATTGATGGCCTGGTGGCGGTCGAGAATTATGATCGCAGCGGTCGGCCGCCTGAAGAAGTCGCCATCATGGAGAAGGCTCAATCCTACGGGGCGCGTGCCGTATTTTTCGAAGCGGAGCGTAATGGGCGCGCGCCTGTCCCACAGGCTTTCATCTTCGATGCGAATGATGGTCTGGACGATGCTCACTTCGCCGAACTGCACAAGCGTCTCTGGAGCTGGGGAGGTGTACCTCTGGTCTACCGCGCTGTCCCCGGGAGCATTCAGCTGTTCCGCTGTGCCCACGAGCCCGACTTCGCGGGACAGGGTGACGTGCCGGTCTGCCGGCCTATTCGAACCCTGCTGATCGGGGCCAAGATCGCCGAGCAGGACGTATGGTGGGACGCCGCCCGCATTCAGAATGGCACCATCTGGGATGATCCTGGCGCCTGCAAGCTCATGCTTTCGGCCCAGAAGGCAGCGCACCGCACTCTGGTCGAGGAAGTGCGTGCGCTGGCCAAGCAGCTTACGCAGCAAGAACTTCTTGCCCCGCGGCTTCGCCGACGTTTGCTGATCCTGTCTCTGTTGATCGCCTATCTCGAAGAGCGATCCGTTCTTCTGCCGGCAGATTTCGGTAAAGCCAGCGAAGGCGCCAGCCGTTTCTTCGAGGTTCTAGGGGACGGAGCGGCGCTGGTCAGACTGCTTGAGGCGCTTGAAGAGCGGTTCAACGGTCATGTCTTTAGATTGACCGATGAAGAGCGCGCTGCGTTGGCCGCCAGCACAGAACTGACGCGCTACGCACGCCTCGTGGAGGGCTATGAAGACAGCACGGGCCAGCTCAGCCTTTGGCGGCTTTATTCCTTCCGAGACCTGCCGGTCGAACTGATCAGCAATATCTACCAGCTCTTTGTGAAGGACGCGTCTAGTTCGATCTACACCCCGCCTGCTCTTGTCCGGCTGATGCTGGAAGAGACGCTAAGTTGGGATCGACTGGACGCGCTCATGGCCGGGGACGGCGTTATCCTCGATCCCGCCTGCGGGTCAGGCGTTTTCCTGGTCGAAGCCTACCGGCGGCTAGTCCTGCACTGGCGCTGGCGCCACGACTGGGAGCGCCCCGGTATCGACGATCTGCGCCCGCTGCTCCAGCGCGTGCACGGCATCGATCTGGAGGACGGCGCTGTCGAACTCGCCGCATTCAGCCTCTGCCTTAGCCTCTGCGACGCGCTTCAACCCGAAGAAATCCGCTCCAGCGTGAAGCTCTTTCCGCCGCTCGCCGACGTGACATTGCACCACAGCTGCTTTTTCGACGCCAAGGCGAACGGGCTGATTACGGCCCCGGTGGCGGTAATCGTCGGCAATCCGCCGTTTGAATCGTCTTTGACGACCGACGGGGCAAAGCGAAGCTATTCTGCTTATATCAAAGAGCATGGCGCGCTGGCCGACAAACAGCTCGCCTATCTGTTCCTGCAAGATGCGATGGAGATGCTGGCACCAAAGGGTGTGCTGGCAATGGTCGAGCCAGCGGGCTTTCTCTACAATCAGCACACTCTGCCGCTCCGCCGGACATTCTTCGCTCGATGGAGGGTCCGGGAGATTCTGGATTTTGTATCGGTCCGCGGGCTGTTCAAAAAGGGCGAGGCCGACCCGAAGATCGTGGTGGTCATTGCTGAGGCCGATAAGCCTGCCCCCGACAGCCGCCTGCTCCACGCGGTATTTCGCCGCAACGGTCGGGCCACGGCGGAGCAAGGCTTCGACATCGATTATTACGACCTACATTGGCTGAAGAACGACGATGCCGAACGGTCACGAGACGTTTGGCGCGCCAACCTGCTTGGCGGCAGCCGCGTGCATGATCTAATCGAACGGTTGCGCGGGTATCCGACGCTCAAGGAATTTGCAGCGAAACGAGACTGGGACTTCGGTGAGGGATACATTGCTGGGCTCAAGGGCATTTCTCGCCCGGCCGACCATCTCATCGGTAAGCCGTTGCTGCCGACCAGCGCGCTTTCGGAAAATGGCCTCGACACGATTTTCCTGGATACGGTGCCAGATCGTCCGATCAAGGACACCAAGACCGCGCGGCGGTTCACGCCCCCCTTCTTGCTGATCAAGGAACATGAAAATCTGCATCATGGTCTCTGGAACGGGCACTACTTAACCTACAAGCACGAGATCGTGGGTCTGGCCGCTCCAAAGGCGGATCTCCCTCAGCTCGCTGCCATCGAGACCTGGCTTGAGCGGGAAGGCACAGTGCTGCGTGCTTATGTGGCCGGTATCAGCGCGCGACTCTTCACACAGCGCGCCACAGCCATCCTGAGCGCCGATATCTTTGCCCTGCCTTATCCGGAAGATGAGGATCTGGATCTAAGCCAGAATGAGCGGATCATCGCCGAGGACATAATCGCGCATCAGCGAGATTTCATTCGCCTAGGAACAGCTGCGCCGGTGATGCGAGTGGCGCCTGCAGAGGCGCTCGATGCATTTGATGAGGTTTTCACGAACCAGATCAATGCTGTGTATTCGCGCAAACCCCTACGCGCTGTTGAATTCCAACACTGGTCCGGCACCATATGCAAAGCTTACGCTTTCGGCGACGGCTCAGTCGATTGGTCCGGCGCCGATGAGCTGCGCAATCGTCTCGACGATCTTCTGTACGAGCGTCGCGGCTCTGGCTTGACGGTGACACGCATCACCAGGCTTTACGACAAGGGCTTTGTGTTCTTGCTGAAGCCTGACCGGCATCGTTTCTGGACGCGATCTATCGCGCTGCGCGACGGCGACGATGTCCTCGCAGACCTTCGCACGCAGGGATTCTAGCGTGCTGGCCGACGACGGCGATCGCCGGGCACAAGCTGGATCGCTCGACAGCGATGTTCACCTCCCCGGCGAATGGATCTCGTCCCTTGTCGGTTTCATCAGCGGCGTTCTCCCTGGCTGGCGAGACGATCCCATCAGGCCTGCGCAAACCGGCGAGACTGCCCTGACCGCCCAGCTTTGCGCACGCCTCACAAGCGCAAGCCGCCATGCACCAGGTTGGGATTTTCTCCAGTTCAAGCGGGAAGAGCCGGACGACACGGATAGCCGGCGATCGATAGATCTCGTGGTAGCGCCGAGCGGCTCGGTTATCTGGATCGAAGGCCGTGAATACACGGAGTATCAGACACTTCTTCCGATCGAATGCAAAAGGCTGCCGACGCCGACCGGAACCGCACGCGACGAACGCGAATATCTTTACAGTCGTTTCAGCACCACAGGCGGCGTTCAACGGTTCAAGGCAGGTCATCATGCCTCAAGCCATGATCGGGCCGCCATGATCGGCTATGTGCAGGCTCGCGACATCCCTGCTTGGGCCGTTCAGATCGACGAATGGATTGACGGGTTGCAAGGAGATTCCATCGAAGGCTGGTCGGTCGCTGACAAGCTCGCCATCGTCGAGCACAATACGGCCGCAAGAATGGCCTCACTGAGGTCCGATCATGCGCGGCGCAACGGCCTCCTGGGCATCCGGATCGACCACATCTGGATCGAAATGTAGGGATTAAGTGGCTTACTGACTATTGTGCGGCCATAGTGACAATGAGCTGGCATCAGCGGCCGTGGCAATGCTTGTATTTCTTGGTGGAGCCGCACGGGCACCGTTCATTTCTACCAATCTTCCTTTGCACAACCGGGGCCTGACCCCGCCGCGCATCAAACATCGCCTGCACTGCGGGAGGCACTGATATTTGTGCCTGAGGAGGACCACCAACCCGCCTGAGGCGCTCGACGAGTCTGCGTTGACCGCGCAGTTCACCTTGCTGCGCGGGGCTGAGCCCTGCCTCGTAAGGACGCAGCCGCTCCATCTCGGCGGCAGCGGCGGCGTGATCCCCGCAATATGCGAGTACGACAGCATACTGGGCGCGAACCGGCACCACCCATGAGACAAGGCCGAGGGCCTGAATTGTGGGAAACAGGTTTCTCTCGAGAACGTCCCTCGCGCCGATGAAATCATTGCGGGAAACGAAATCGTCGACCAGATCCTGGCCGACCCGGACCAGCGATTGTGGGGCTCGGGCAAGATCGTAGAACTTCATCGAGTGTATTCGGGCAAGGCCCGTGAAGTTACCGTCGCGACCTCGCGACTGGGCGTAAAGATCGAGTGTGTCGGCGAGATGTTTGAGATCGTCCGTCAAGTCGCGCCCTTTGGGAAGCAGCGGGCGCAGTTCGGATGCGTTGCGCCCGAGCACATCGTCTGGCGTCAGACCCAGTACCCTGTAGTATTCCTCGATCAGCGGCTCGACTTCGCTCGCCGCCAACGCGTTCTGACCGAGCTTGAAAAGCGCAAGGGCTCGGTTGTAGCGGAAGATGCGGCGGTGTTCAGGGCTGTCAGGGAGTTGCGCTTCGACCTGCCTGCTCATGTCGAGCACACCTGCGACATCGCCGGTATCGGTGAGCGCGAGCATGCGCTTCATGGCCCATGCGAGCCATTCGGTCGCACTGAGTTTCTCCGTATCGAGCAGTGCTTTCATTCTTTCGAGTCGCGGCAGGGCCGCCCCGAGATCGCCCTCACGCAGATCGTTGAAGACAAGGCCGTCGAGCGCCCACAATCGCGTCTCTGGATTCTCACTCGCGTCCGCAGCCACGGCGGCCATGATCGGTTCGATTTCGGGCCATACGCCCATTTCGTGGAACAGTTCATCGGTCGCGAACTGTACCAGAACATCTGCTTGGCCGAGGTTGCCGAAGAGTCGGATGAGCAGACCGAGCTTGCCGACGCTCCAGTCCCGCCGGATAGAGCCCACCATAAGATCGAGCAGAGCCTGCTGCGACGAGCGTGCGAAATCGGCGCCGCGTTCGGCGACATAGGCACAGCCAAGGATCCTGACTGCGTCATGAATTTTCACGCCGGCGTTTCCGAACAGCTCCAGCATGCCGGATTGGGGAAGTGAGCGCATCCGGGCCATGGCCTCGCGCTTTCCAAGACCCAGCGATTTCTCGATCAGCGCGATGGCGTCGTCACGCGCGAGCGCGACATCGGAAAGACTGAGCACACCGATCGTTTCGGCCTGCTCGGCGGAAAGTCCATCGAATGCGCGCTTGAGAATGAGTTCTTGGGCGACAGAAACCGCGTGCGTCTGCGTCTCGATCTCGGCGCACAGCGCGGCGATCGAGCCATCATACTCGCGCGCGGCAATCAAGGCCGCATTCAAGACATAAAAGGGCAGCGCACCGGTTAGCCGCGACAGCCGTTCACATGCGGGATAGTCAGCATGGCAACTCGCGTCTGTGATTGCAGCGGCGATGGTGTCCTCGTTCCAGCCGCCCAGCGTCTCCGTTTTAATTTCGAGCAACGTCTCCAGCTCTGTGACTGTCACCCCGGACTGACAGATCAGAAGAAATCGAATATTCGGTGCACGGTCGACCAGTGCTCGAACATCGACGGCGGGCAGCGTATGCATATTGTCGAGAACGACATGCACAAGCAGGTCGCCTTGCCCGAGGCGTACACTTAGTGCTCCAAGCGTCTCAAGAGGTGAGGCGCCTGGGAGCAGAATTTCGCCAAGCCCGCCACGGGTACGACCGAACATCCGCGCGGCGACCTCGCGTGCGACGGTTGCCGGGAGGGCCGTGCCCGGGATGTCGGCAACATCGATGTAGGTGATTGCGGCCGGCGAGTGCACTGCGGCCTCCGCTACCCACGCTGTCTTGCCCGCGCCAGAAAGGCCGCAGAGAATGCGAACCCGGTCTTCGGTCAGCAGCGGCGGCTCGTCGATCTGCGAACGATAGACCAGCGGTGGTGCCGGTATGTCCTGCATTTTCACGACGAGCTGCTCGAACAGCGCAGGAAGTTCATCGCTAGCGAAGGAATGGTCCTCACGTGGCGGCGATCCGCTCGAGGCCAGAACTACCTCGCCAGCCAGCTTCCAGGTAAGTGTGTCCGGTCGCAGGATCGCGAACGGAAGGGTCTCCGCTATCGCAACACAGGCACCCACGGCATCGGCAACACTTGCAGCCGGTCGAGGGATACCGGGCTTTGGGTCGGGGCCTGCCGGCCAGTTCAGCTCGACGTCGGCAGGCCAGTCGCCTGCTCCGCGCATCTTGGTCAGTTTCGGTGATGGCGGCACGTTGCAGGCAATCAAGAAGCTCGCCGTGCCTTGACGAGTACCCGCCACGTGCTCGCGGCGAATGTCGTCGAAGCGCGCCAGAGCATCGACGACATCGGCAGGTTGAAGCGTCTCTCCCCGGGTCTTGACCTGAATATACACGCGACCATCCGGACCCACGACCTCGACATCCTCGTCACGCTCGACAACAACTCGCAAGGTGTCGGTGCCCGGCGCACGAAGCAGGCATTCAGCCACGTACAGATGCTGATACAGAAACCCGCGGTGCACATGCTGGATTCTTTCCAGTTGCCGCGCGTCGATCACCATTGGTTCCTCCAGGCCGTCCGCCATGTTCGATTCCTCTCCCTCCTGGCCGTTCTTGCCCGACTGCCACGATCTTCGGGAGCTGGATATGGGCACTCTGCCGACAATTTGAAGGTAGGCCATGAGTCTGAATAGAAACTCGCCCAAGGAATCAAGTTTCACTGTTGAAGCAGGCAGTCTGAATATGTCTTGTGGCCCTGCTAATCTGAGGGCTACCGAATAATTCGATGATCGGAGATCATAAAAATGGAACGTCTATATGTGATCGGCAATGGCTTCGACCTGCACCACGGCATACCGTCGAGCTACTTCAGCTTCGGCAGCTATGTCGAAAGGATCGACATGACCTGCTTCAATATGATCAAAGAGTATCTCGCCTTCGACGAGGATTTCTGGAACTTCTTTGAGGAGCGGCTGGCGACGTTCGACGAGGATCAGGTCATCGATCATGCCGAACAGTTTCTGGTATCTTACGCTGCCGAAGAATGGAGCGACGCCTACCACCATGATTATGAGTATGAGATCCAGCAGATCGTCGGCGGCCTATCGGAAACTCTTCGTCGGCACTTCGCCGACTGGATTCGCGGCCTGCCAATCCCAGCACCAGGAACATTTGTCCAGGTCCGGAGCATCGATCCGCTCAGTCGTTTCATCAACTTCAACTACACGCCTACTCTTCAGCGTCTGTATGGCGTGCCCGAGCCGAATGTTCTTCACATCCATGGTAGCGCAAGTTGTCCTAACGACCAGATCATCCTCGGCCATGGCTGGCAGCGTCTTCCTGAGGAGAAACTGTCACCGAAAATTGATGAGGATACAGACGTTCGCGTCGCGGGCGGTTATCGTTTGATCGACCAGTATTTCGCCGACACATTCAAGCCGACAGCCACAATCATTGAGCGATACAACTCTGTCTTCGACGCGCTTGGCTGCATCGAGGAAGTCGTCGTCCTCGGCCATTCCCTGTCCGACGTCGACACCCCTTATTTTACTGCAATCATCGAGCGCGTGTCGCCGTCCACCCGCTGGTCCGTAAGCTACTATACGGACCCGAGCAGAGAGCAGGAAAACTTTGCACGATTCGGTATCAGCCCTGACCTTGTGACGTTCGCTCCCTTGCAAACGCTGTAAATTACTGAGGTGGCCCAGCTGGCTTTGAGCGTAGCCATCCTGCCGCCGCTTTCTCACGTTGCGCCAGCCTACGCCGACCGCAACAACCTGTTGCCTTCCAACATTCTGATGCCTTTTTGATCTGCCTCGCAGAAACGAGGCAATTCATGAGCGTCATCCCGATCCAATCGCAAGCATCGTCGCGCGGCGCGCGCATGCTGCGCACCGCGCTCGGGCCGGAGATTGCAGCCTGGCTTGAAGATGCCTCGGTCATTGAGGTCATGCTCAATCCCGACGGGCGGCTGTGGATCGACCGTCTGCGAGCCGGGATTGCCGATACGGGTAGCGGGATGTCCGCCGCCGATGGCGAGCGGATCATCCGGCTGGTGGCGCACCATGTTGGGGCCGAGGTCCATGCCAAGGCACCGCGCGTTTCGGCGGAGCTTCCCGATACGGGGGAGCGCTTCGAGGGGCTGCTGCCTCCGGTCGTGGCCGCACCAAGTTTTGCTATTCGCAAGCCCGCCGTCGCAGTGTTCACACTCGCGGATTATGTCGCGGGGGAAATCATGGGCGCGTGGCAAGCGGAGGCGCTAATTGCCGCCGTTGCTGCCCGCAAAAACATCCTGATCGCAGGCGGCACATCGACCGGCAAGACCACACTTACCAATGCGCTGCTCGCCGAGGTCGCCAAAACCGACGATCGGGTGGTTCTGATCGAGGACACGCGCGAACTGCAATGCGCCGCGCCCAACCTGGTGTCACTCCGCACCAAGGACGGTGTTGCCACCCTCTCAGACCTGGTCCGCTCGGCACTACGTTTGCGACCTGACCGCATCCCCATCGGTGAAGTGCGCGGCGCTGAAGCGCTCGATCTGCTCAAAGCATGGGGCACCGGACATCCCGGCGGCGTCGGGACAATTCATGCCGGCTCGGCGCTCGGCACGCTGCGGCGGCTTGAACAACTGATCCAGGAGAGCGTGGTCACCGTGCCGCGCGCGCTGATTGCCGAAACCATCGACGTCATTGCCGTGCTGGTCCGCGAAGGCACTGGGCGCCGCCTTGCCGAACTCGCCGAAGTCACCGGGCTCGATAGCCAAGGCGACTACCACATCCTCCCCATCACCCCCCAAGCCAAAGGAGTTTCTTCGTGATCCAGACCATTTCACGCGCCCGTGCCCGCCTGTCCGCCGCCATGCTCGGCGGTTTCGTTGCCCTCAGCATCGCCACTCCAGCCCATGCCGCGGGTTCGTCGATGCCGTGGGAAACCCCGCTCCAGTCGATCCTCGAATCCATCCAGGGTCCGGTGGCCAAGATCGTCGCGGTCATGATCATCATCGCCACCGGCCTCGCGCTCGCGTTCGGCGACACGTCGGGCGGCGCGCGCCGGATGATCCAGATCGTGTTCGGTCTGTCGATTGCCTTTGCCGCCTCGTCCTTCTTCCTGTCGTTCTTCTCGTTCGGCGGCGGAGCGCTGGTCTGATGGAGACCGCACCGCCCGAAGCCGTGCCGGGTTACGTGGTGCCCGTCCACCGTGCGTTGACCGAGCATATCCTGCTCGGCGGCGCACCGCGCGGCCTCGCGATCGCCAATGCGACGCTGGCCGCCGCGATCGGGCTGGGCCTGCGCCTGTGGATCGCCGGCGTGGTGATCTTTGCGCTCGGCCACATGGTCTCGGTCTGGGCGGCGCGGCGCGATCCCCAGTTCGTCGATGTCGCGCGGCGGCATCTGCGCTTCCCCACCTACCTGAGGGTCTGAGCCCATGTTCTCGCTTCGCGAATACAGGAACAGGGCCGACCGGCTCGCCGACTTCCTGCCCTGGGCGGCGCTGATCGCGCCGGGCGTGGTGCTCAACAAGGATGGCAGCTTCCAGCGTTCGGCCCGGTTTCGCGGTCCCGACCTCGACAGCGCAACCCCGGCCGAACTGATCGCGACGACCGCCCGGCTCAATTCTGCCCTGCGCCGCCTCGGCTCGGGCTGGGCGATCTTCGTCGAGGCGGTGCGGCGTCCGGCGCAGGACTACCCCGACAGCAGCTTTCCCGATCCCGTCTCGTTGATGATCGACAGCGAGCGCCATGCGCAGTTTGCCGAGGAAGGCGCGCATTTCGAAAGCGGCTATTTCCTGACGCTGTGCTGGATGCCGCCCGCCGAGGATGCCGCCCGCGCCGAAAGCTGGTTCTACGAGGGCATGACCGAAAAGGGCATCAATCCCAGGGAACTGCTCGACCAGTTCACCGACCGCACCGACCGGCTGCTGCGGCTGATCGAAGGCTTCGTGCCCGAGGTCGCGTGGCTCGATGACAGCGAGACGCTGACCTACCTGCACGGCTGCATCTCGACACGCAGTCACCGCGTTCGCGTTCCCGAAACCCCGATGCACCTGGATAGCCTGCTCGCCGACGAGCCGCTCACCGGTGGGCTCGAACCGCAGTTGGGCCGCGCCCATCTGCGCACGCTGACGGTGGTGGGATTTCCGAGCGCGACATTTCCTGGGCTGCTCGACGAACTCAACCGGCTCGCCTTCGCCTATCGCTGGTCGACCCGCGCGGTGATGCTCGACAAGTCGGATGCGGCCAAACTGCTCGGCAAGATCCGGCGGCAATGGTTCGCCAAGCGCAAATCGGTCGCCGCGATCCTGAAGGAGGTGATGACCAACGAGGCTTCGGTACTGGTCGACAGCGATGCCGCGAACAAGGCCGAGGATGCCGACGCCGCGCTGCAGGAACTCGGTGCCGATCATGTGGGGCAAGCCTATGTCACCGCGACCGTCACGGTCTGGGACGAGAATCCCGCGCTCGCCGCCGAAAAGCTCCGCCTGGTCGAAAAGGTGATCCAGGGCCGCGATTTCACGGTGATCGTCGAGGGCATGAACGGTGTCGAGGCCTGGCTCGGCTCGCTCCCCGGACACCTCTACGCCAATGTCCGCCAGCCCCCGATCTCGACGCTCAATCTCGCGCACATGATCCCGTTATCCGCGGTTTGGGCCGGGCCGGAATGGGATGAGCATTTCCGCGCGCCCCCGCTGTTCTACGCGCGCACCGAGGGTTCGACCCCATTCCGCTTTTCGCTCCATGTCGGCGATGTCGGCCATACACTGATCGTCGGCCCTACCGGTGCGGGCAAGTCGGTGCTGCTCGCGCTGATGGCACTGCAGTTCCGCCGCTACGAACGTGCGCAGGTCTTCGCCTTTGATTTTGGCGGCTCGATCAGGGCAGCGGCTCTGGCCTGCTGTGGCGACTGGCAGGATCTCGGAACCAGTCTGTCCGACGACGGCGCCGGGGCGGTCATGCTACAACCGCTGGCGCGGATCGACGAGGCGGCCGAGCGCAACTGGGCGGCCGAGTGGTTGCAAGCGATCCTGGCGTCCGAGGGCGTCACCGTCGATCCGGTCACCAAGGAACATCTGTGGTCGGCGCTGACCTCGCTCGCTACTGCTCCGGTGACAGAGCGCACGTTGACCGGGCTCGCCGTGCTGCTCCAGTCGCAGGCCTTGAAGCAGGCGCTCGCGCCCTATTGCATCGGCGGGCCGTTCGGACGGTTGCTCGATGCCGAGGCCGAACATCTTGGGCGGGCGAGCTTCCAGGCCTTCGAAACCGAGGGGCTGACCGGATCGGCCGCGGCGCCGGCCGTGCTATCTTATCTGTTCCACCGCATCGAAGGCCGACTCGACGGCTCGCCGACGATGATCATCATCGACGAGGGCTGGCTGGTGCTAGACAGCCCGGCTTTCGCCGCGCAGCTCCGCGAATGGCTGAAAACCCTGCGCAAAAAGAACGCGAGCGTGGTCTTCGCGACCCAGAGCCTCGCCGACATCGAAAGCAGCGCGATCGCGCCCGCCATCATCGAAAGCTGCCCGACCCGCATCTTCCTGCCCAATGAACGCGCGGTCGAACCGCAGATCCTGTCGATCTACCGCCGCTTCGGCCTCAATGACCGACAGATCGAGATCGTCGCGCGGGCGACGCCCAAGCGCGACTATTACTGTCAGTCGGCGCGCGGCAACCGCCTGTTCGAACTGGGTCTGGGTGAAGTGGCGCTCGCGTTCACCGCCACCTCGTCGAAGACCAACCAGCTGACGATCGGCGAACTGACCGAAGCCCACGGCACGGCCGAGTTTGCTGGCCGCTGGCTGCGTCATCGCGGCCTCGTCTGGGCCGCCGACATGCTGCCCAGCAGCCCCGCCATCCCCCCAGCCCGAGACCCCCAAACCCCGTCGGGCCAACCCAAGGAGTAATCCCATGAAGATCCGTCCCATCCGCAATGCGCTCGCCGCCGGTGCCGCGATCCTGTCGCTGTCGGTGACCGCGCTCGCGCCCGCGCCTGCCTATGCCCAGTTCGGGGGGATTGTTTATGACCCCACCAACTACGTGCAGAACGTGCTTACCGCCGCGCGCACGCTCGAGCAGATCAACAACCAGATCCGCCAGATTCAGAACCAGGCGACCTCGCTGATCAACGAGGCGCGCAATCTCGCGAGCCTGCCGACCAGCGTGCTGGCGCCGCTTCAGCAACAGATCCAGCAGACCCAGCAACTGCTCGGCCAGGCGCAGCGCATGGCCTACAACGTCCAGCAGATTCAGACCCAGTTCGCGCAGCAGTACAAGTCGATCGACCTGTCCGCGCCGCAGCGCACGCTGGTCGAAGGCGCGGAAAGCCGCTGGCAGACCAGCGTTGCCGCCTTCGAGGACGCGCTCAAGGTGCAGGCCGGCGCGGTCGCCAACATCGCGGGCACGCGAAATGCGGTCAACGATCTCGTCACCGCGAGCCAATCGGCGACCGGCGCGCTGCAGGCGGCCCAGGCCGGCAATCAGCTCCTCGCGGTGCAGTCGCAGCAGCTCGCGGACCTTATCGCCAGCGTCACCGCGCTCGGCCGGGCGCAGACGCTGGACGCGGCGAGTAGCGCGGCGGCCAAGGCCCAGGCCCGCGAGCAGCTCCGCCGTTTTCTGACGCCGGGCCGGGGCTATGTCGCCACCTCGGTCCAGATGTTCCGGAACTGAGCCGATGGACACCAAGCTCATCGCGCGGATCGGAGCCGGGGCTTTCTTCGCCGTGGTCCTGATCATGACCGCGCTCCAACTGCACGATGAGCCCAAGGCTCCGCAGTCCCAAACCATCATCGTCGCGGAGCCCGATGGCGATCCGCTCCCCGCACAGCTCCGCGCCTGCGCGAACATGGGCGAGCTGGCGCTGTCCTCGCCCGATTGCCGCGCGGCCTGGGCCGAGAAGCGGCGGCGGTTCCTCGGTGCCGGGCGCACAGCCGGCGGAGCCGCAATACCGCCGCCGGGCTCCTCTCCGCTTCCCAAACCCCAGCCAGCAAAGGGCCAGTGACATGGGTGGCACCGGCGTCGTCGATCGCTTCCTCGACATCTTCTCGCGCTACATCGACAGCGGGTTCGGCCTGCTCCACGGCGAAGTCGCGTTCATCGCGACCACGCTGATCGTGATCGATGTGACGCTGGCCGCGCTGTTCTGGTCGTGGGGCGAGAACGAGGACATCATCGCTCGCCTCGTCAAGAAGACCCTATTCGTCGGGGCTTTCGCTTACATCATCGGCAACTGGAACAATCTCGCCCGGATCGTCTTCGAAAGCTTCGCCGGGCTCGGCCTCAAAGCGAGCGGCACCGGGTTCACCGCGGCCGAGCTGCTGCAACCGGGCCGGGTTGCGCAGGTCGGCCTCGATGCCGCGCAGCCGATGATCGAAGCGATCTCCGACCTGATGGGGTTCGTCAGCTTCTTCGAGAACTTCCTCCAGATCGTGATCCTGCTGCTCGCCTGGGCTATCGTCATCATCGCCTTCTTCATTCTGGCGATCCAGCTGTTCGTGACCCTGATCGAGTTCAAGCTGACGACGCTCTGCGGATTCGTCCTCATCCCGTTCGGCCTGTTCGGTAAGACCGCCTTCATGGCCGAACGCGTGCTCGGCAATGTCGTTTCCAGTGGCATCAAGGTGCTGGTGCTGACGGTGATAGTCGGCATCGGCTCGACCATATTCACCGAGTTCACCAGCGCGATCGGGCCTGAACCCACCATCGAGGACGCGCTTTCGGTGGTGCTGGCCAGCCTGGCGCTGCTCGGACTCGGCATCTTCGGTCCCGGCATTGCCAATGGCATCGTCTCGGGCGGACCCCAGCTTGGCGCAGGTGCCGCTGCTGGAACCGCGCTCCTCGCGGGCGGTGCCGCCGCCGGCGCGGTTGCGGGTGCCCGCATGGCAGGCGGCGCGGTCGCATCGGCTGCATCCAATGTCGCCCACGGCACATCGCGGGCCGCAGGTGGTGCGACCATGGCCTATGCTCTGGGCTCTGCGGGCAAGTCGGGTGCAACTGCAGTTGGCTCCGGCATGGCCGCGGTCGGCGATGCCGCCGTCGGCGCCGCGACTTCGCCACTGCGTAAAGCGGGCGACTCTATGCGCCAATCGTTCCGCGATGGCAGTCGGGCTGCGATCACCAATACCGGCGGCACGATTACGCCCGGCCCCAGCACACCACCCACGCCGCCATCCGATCCCGACCAGGGCCTGCCCGCCTGGGCCAAGGCGATGAAGGACCGGCAGGCCCTGGCTCACGGCGCGACGATCGCTGCCCACACCCTCAAGTCCGGCGACAGCCATGGCGGCGGGGCTTCCATCGACACTTCCGAAAAGGACTGACCTATGTTCCGACGCCCCTCGATCCGCTATGGCAAGACCCCCGAACCCGAAACGCCCTATCAGCGCGCGGCGCAGGTCTGGGATGACCGGATCGGCTCGGCCCGTGTCCAAGCGCGCAGCTGGCGCCTCGCCTTCTTCGGCGCGCTCGGGCTCTCGACCTGCCTCACCGCCGGGATCATCTGGCAGGGCGCGCGAGGGTCGATCATCCCGTGGGTCGTCCAGGTCGACAAGCTCGGCGAAGCCCAGGCCGTTGCGCCCGCAGATGCCGGGTTTATGCCTTCGGACCCACAGATCGCGTTCCACCTCGCCCGGTTCATTGAGCAGGTCCGCGCCGTGCCCGTCGATCCGATCGTGGTGCGGCAGAACTGGCTGCGCGCCTATGACTTCGCCACCGACAAGGGCGCGCTGGCGCTCAACGATTATGCCCGGACCAACGATCCGTTCGCCCTGATCGGGCGCGAACAGATCGGGGTCGATGTCACCAGCGTGATCCGTGCCTCGCCGACAAGCTTTCGCGTCGCCTGGGTCGAGCGCCGCTACCGCGACGGCAGCCTCGCCGAAACCAGTCGCTGGACTGCGATCCTGACCATCGTCGTCCAGACCCCACGCACCCCCGATGCCCTGCGCAAGAACCCGCTCGGCATTTTCGTCAACGCCATCAACTGGTCGAAGGAACTCGGATCATGATCAGCACATTTTTTGCGACGAACCGCCGCGTCGCCGCCGCCGTACTTGCCGCAAGCTCGGCGCTTGCTTTCCCTACGCAGGCCCAGGAACAGAAAACGCACCAGTCTGCTGCGCCTGCGATCCCCAACGAGGTAGCGCAGGCACCACATTCGGAACCAGCGGTCGTGGCGATCCCTGTGCCGCTCCCGCTCCCCGGTCAGCTCAAAGCGTTTCCGCAGCGCCTCCCTCCCCACGCTGCGGGCCGCTCCCGCCCGTCCCAGAGTCGCCCCACTCTGCAGGACAGGGTGGGAGCGGCGATGGAAGCCGCAAGAATTCAGCCCGAGCGCACCGGGTTCATCAACGCGATCCAGGTCTTCCCCTTCACCGAAGGCGCGCTCTACCAGATCTATGCAAAGCCCGGTCAAGTCACCGACATCGCGCTGCAGGAAGGCGAGCAACTGGTCGGCTCCGGTCCGGTCGCCGCCGGCGACACCGTGCGCTGGATGATCGGCGATACGGTGAGCGGGATCGGCCCCGCCGCCCGGGTTCATATCCTGGTCAAGCCGATCCGGCCCGACATCGCCACCAACCTGGTGATCAATACCGATCGGCGGACCTACCATCTCGAACTGCGCGCCAACCCGTCGGTCTACATGGCTTCGGTCTCCTGGACCTACCCGCAGGACCAGTTGATCGCGCTGCGACAGGCGCGCGCCGAAGCCGAACGCGCGGCACCGGTGGCGGCAGGCATGGACTTGTCGCTGCTCAATTTCCACTATGCGATCGAGGGCGACCGGCCCGAGTGGCGGCCATTGCTTGCCTTCGACGACGGCGTGCGGGTGTTCGTCGAGTTCCCCGAGAGCATCGCCCAGGGCGAATTGCCACCGCTGTTCGTGATCGGCGCCAAGGACGAAGCCGAGCTGGTCAATTACCGCGTCTCCGGTCGCTACATGATTGTCGACCGGCTGTTCGCCCGCGCCGAGTTGCGGCTCGGCGGACGCAAGGGCCAGCAGACGGTGCGGATCGTCTCCAACCGGCGGGGGCGGGCATGAACAGCGGGGAACAGGACGGACGCCCTGAGGTGCCGCCCGCCGATCCTGAAAGCGCGGTCAAGCTGCGCGGCGATCCCCCGCGCGTCATGCGCCTGTCGCGCAAAGCCATCGGCATCGCGTCGGCTTGCGGTTTCGCGGCTGTAGGCGGCGCGCTGATCTACGCGCTCCAGCCTGCTGGCCAGAAGGGGGCGGAAGAGCTCTACAACACCGATGGCGCTGCGGTAGCCGACAACCTCGCGGGCGCACCCAAGGATTACGGCCAGGTCCCAAAGCTCGGCCCGCCACTACCCGGTGATCTTGGCAAGCCGATCCTCGATGCGCAGCGTCGCGGCGATGTGGCTCAATTGCCGCCGATCGGCGCGCAGGCGCCTGCGCCTCCAATCAATCCTGCGGCCACTGCCGCCGATGTTGCCCGCCAGCGCGCCGAACAGGAACGCGAGGCCGCACGTGGCAGTCGCCTGTTCTTCGGCGGGGGATCGCCAGCGAGCGGTGGTGCGACAGGGTTGGCAGGGCTTCAGCCAGCTGCCGATGGTGGAGCTGCTGCGCCCTCTGCCGCGCCTCTGACCGAAGCAGGCCGCAAACAGGCATTTCTGGAACGGGCCAGCGACCGGCGCACGGTGTCGGCCGAGCGGCTGACCGGGCTGGCCTCACCTTCGATCCTGCAGGCAGGCTCGGTCATTCCGGCCGCACTGATTACCGGCATCCGCTCCGACCTGCCTGGCCTGGTGACCGCGCAGGTCACCCAAAATGTCTATGACAGCCCGACGGGTCGCATATTGCTCATCCCGCAAGGATCGCGGCTGATCGGCGACTATGACGCCGATGTCGCCTTCGGGCAGAGCCGAATCCTGCTCGCCTGGAACCGGCTGATCCTGCCCGATGGCCGCTCGATCGTGCTCGAACGCCAGCCTGCTGCCGACCCGCGCGGCTTTGCCGGTCTGCAGGACGGCACCGATTACCACTGGGGAGGCGTGCTCAAGGCGGCGTTGGTCTCGACCCTGCTGGGCGCGGGCTCGGAGTTCGGTTCGGGCGACGACGGCAATCTTACCCGTGCGTTCCGCCGCGGCACGCAGGACAGCATCAATCGCGCCGGTGAGCAGATCGTGTCGCGCGAACTCAATGTCCGACCGACCCTGACCATCCGGCCCGGATTTCCGGTGCGGGTGCTGGTGACGCGCGATCTGGTTTTTGGAGGCGGGCAATGACCCGGCTCAAACTCGCCGATCTGGCCGACGAGAAGCCCGTGCGCCTGACTGTTGAGGTCTCGGCGCGATTGCACAGGGAACTGCTGGCCTATGCGACGGTGCTGAACGGCGGAAATACCAAGGATGCACCTACACCCGAGCGACTGATCCCGCCGATGATCGAGCGGTTCATTGCAACCGACCGGAGCTTCGGGAAAGCGCGGCGCGCGGCTCAGCCGGGGTAGCGTTCCTCAATCAGCTCGAAGAAGCGCCTAAGCGCGGGGTTGTCATTGTTCTTGCGCCAATACAGGGCATACTCAAGGCGCGCTGGGCCCGTCGGATCGTGGATCTCGTGAAAGCAGATGTCAGTCCATGACACGCCCTGCGAGGCCTCGGTCGCAATCGAGATGTAGCGCTTTGCCGCTACCATGCTCAACACGCTTTCCAGGCTCGTGTCCTGTACGATAATATTGGGGCGCTTGCCCTGTTCCGTCAGCCGTCCCGCGATAAGGTTGCCAAATATTGGACCAAGACCGACTGACGAGACAACGAAAACTTCTCGCCGCAGGTCCTGCCAATAAAGCTGTTCCTTTTCCGCAAGCGCATGATCGTCGGGCAGCACGGCAAAGAGTCGTTCGGACCAGACGCGCCGCGACACGATCCCGTCTTCGCCAAAGCCGATTGGCGCGACCGCGACATCGAGCGCGTGGGATTGCAGCCCGTGGAATAGTTTCTCGAGACTCGCCTCGATTCCGTCGAATTGAACGTCCGCGAACTTCGTAAGATAGCCTGCAATCGCAAGCCTGAGGTTGCCTGCTAGCAACGGTGTACAATACCCCACTGCAATCCGCCCCTGCAGACCGTAGCTGACATTACGAGCAGTTGTGCGCAAATTGTCGACATCGGTCACGATGCGGCGAGCCTGCTCGATAAATGGACGGCCATTTTCGGTGATTTCGGCGCCCCGTGTGGAGCGCTTGAATAGCTTCACCCCAAGGCGTTCCTCCAGTTGTTGGACTTTCCTGCTTAATGTGATCTGTTTCACATTTAGCGTAGCAGCCGCACGCGAAAAGCTCTGCGCGTCCGAAGTTACTACGGCATACCGAAGCTGGCGCAATTCGATGCGTTCAATCACTTCCTGCTAACCCGCATCTAGGCGTCCCTCGCGACTTGCTATCCACGGTGCCATAGCAAGAAATGTATGGTGACCGGAATCTGGATCGTCCCCATCCGCGACATTAAGCAAGATTTGTTTGGTCAGGGTGTTTGACGCACCGATCGGCAGTTGCGATCACAATCAGGAACCAAAAGAACGGTAATAGCATGCTTGATAGGGGGGTTTTCGGCGAGAGATACGAAGCGCGAATTGCGCGCGCGATATCCTACGTGGATGAAAATCCGGCTGAACACATATCACTGGAAAAGTTGTCAGCGATCGCTTGCCTTTCGCCTTTTCACTTTCATCGGGTATTTAGGTCTTTGACTGGAGAGGCCGTTCGGGAATTCGTTGAGCGCCGTAAATTGGAGCATGCGATTGCCCTCGCTAACAAAGGCAAATCTTGGAAATACGCTGCAGCCGCGTGCGGTTTTAGAGCGGTTTCCACACGAACTGACTCGTCAGGGATTCCCTTCGCGGCGCCGTTGTGATTCAGACTTCCTGCTGGTGTCAGGAGGCCAGCATGGATGGCACGAACGCTTTCACAGGATCTTCGGGA
>NZ_RQSI01000035.1:0-39907 GCF_003856955.1 Novosphingobium sp. LASN5T | reverse complement strand
CGGCGAGCGAACCGTCAATGGGCTGTGGGACCTGATCGGCAAGCTCGTCGATATCTTCCAGCCTGCCGAATGTGCCAATTACTTCAAATCTTGCGGATATGAGCCGGAATGAATGGAAACCGCTCTATTTCGACGATTGCATCTACTATACCCCGGCTTTTTCCGACGAGGCAGTTGGTCGTCTGCAACTGCGCGACCTCGTTTCGATCAGTGACGGAAAGCGGCGGCCCAACACTTACCTGGGTGAAGAGGTTCAATCCGCAGTAAAACCGGGTAAGGCTTGGAGTCCCCGCGCGTTTTTCAAGCAGATCAGGCAGGCTTGGCGCAGATAGAAGACGCGGGGCCTTCAAACCCGATGGAGCAAAATGTCGCCCCATGATCGGGGTTACGATTCACCGCCCCGCCGCCCGCGCAATCTCCGCCAGGCCCTGCGCCAGGGCAAGTTCGCTGTTCTGGCTGTCGCCCAGCAGGGTGCGGTGCAGGGCGATCAGGCGGGCGAGGAGGCGTTCGAGCTTGCGGCCGCGCCAGCGGCGGAGCTGGTTGGCGAGGTCCTGGCGGTCGCGGAAGAACACGCGGCGCGAGGTCACTTCGTCTTCCATGAAGGCGCTCATGTCGCTGCGGTGGCCGAGCCGGCCGGCAAGGTCGGCGAGTTGCACCGCGCGCCGTTCGAAGGCGAGCAGCAGGCCGACCGGATTGAGCGCCATTTCGCGCATCCGCGCCAGTTCGCCGGGCAGGCGCGCGGTATCGCCGCCCAGCACGGCGTTGACCAGCGGCATGAAGCCATCGTCCTCGTTGACCGCGCCGATCGCGTCGAACGCGGCGGCGTCGGCGGTGCGCGGGGCCTGGGGGCTGGCGTCGAGGTAGAGCGCGAGCTTTTCGATCTCGCTGCGCGCCATGCGCGTGTCGAGCCCCGTACCGCGCGCGATGCGTTCGGCCAGTTCCCCGGTCAGGCGCACACCGGCGGCGTCGGCCATGACGCGGACGGCCTCGGTCACCGATTTGACGTCGGGCGGATGGAACATCGCCACCAGCGCATCGGGCCGGTCGCCCAGCAGCTTGGCCACGCGCGACTTGTCGGTGGCGGAACTGGCGACGATCAGCACCGGCCAGCCGTCCACCGGGCTGGCGAGCAGCGTTTCCACCGCGTCGTAGGCCTCGTCCCCCGCGGTCCGCACGTGAATCTGCCGCTTGTCGCCGAACAGCGAGACCGAACGCGCCTCGTCGGCCAGCTTCACCGGATCGCGCTTCAGTTCCGATCCGGAAATCTCCACACGCTCCGCCTCGCCCAGCAATCCGGCGATCTTCTGCGCGGCATCGCCCGCGCCGGCTTCGTCGGGGCCGCAGAAATAGAACACGCGGCATTCGCGCGCGGCGCGGGCGGCGGTGCCGGCGAAGTTCTTCTGCGTGGCTTTCACGGCCGGCGGTCCGGTCCGGCGGCCCGCGCGGCGTGGATCATTGCGGCTTGCGCAGCTTGACCGCGACGCGGGTGACGATCTGGTCGGCCACTTCGCGCGAAAGGTTTTCGAGCGCGGTCTGTTCCGCCGCGATCACGGCGTATTCGCTGGAGACCACGTCCAGCCCGGCATCGGCGCCGGCGGTCGCGTCCAGCACGACGTCGCCGCTGGCGAGATCGACCAGCTGGAAACGCGCGCGCAGCGTGCGCCGTTCGCGGGTGACGGTATCGTCGGAAAGGATGCCGAGGCCCTGCAGGCGCTCGTCCAGCCGCACGTCGAGCCGGTAGCGCGCGCCGTCCTTGCCGCCCGCGCCCAGCCGGTCGACCAGCGCGTTGCGCACCAGCCAGCCGGACTGGCCCTGGATCGAGGGCACTTCCACCCCGCTCAGCGCCCGCGCCACGGTGCCGCTGCCGCCCCCGGCGTACATCGGGCTGAGCCCGCCACACCCGGCAAGCAGCGCCGTCAGCAGGGCGCCAGCCAGCAGCCGGGGGAGGGGAGGCATGTTACGCGACAAGGTTCACCAGCCGATCGGGCACCACGATCACCTTCTTCACTTCCGCCCCGTCCAGCGCACGCTGCACCTTGTCGCTGGCGAGGGCAAGGCGTTCCAGCTCCTCGCGCGCGGTGCCCTTGGCCACGGTCAGCGTATCGCGTAGCTTGCCCTTGACCTGCACCGCCACGGTCACCTCGTCATCGACCAGCAGCGCCGGATCGACGGCGGGCCAGGCCGCGTCGGCCACCAGCCCTTCGCCGAAGTGCGCGAAGGCTTCCTCGGCCAGGTGCGGCATCATCGGCGAAACCAGCAGCAGCAGCGCGCGGATCGCGGCGGAGCGGCTGGCCGAAGGCGCGGCCTTCTCGATCGCGCCGGTCAGCTCGTAGATGCGCGCCACGGCCTTGTTGAAGCCCAGCGCCTCGATGTCCTGCGCCACGGCCTGCACGGTCTGGTGCGCCTTGCGGTCGATGGCCTTGTCCTCGCCGATGGCCGAAGCGTCGTATTGCGCGAACAGGCGCCACAGCCGCTGGACGAAGCGCGCGCAGCCCTCGATGCCGGCTTCCGACCACGGCAGGTCGCGCTCGGGCGGGCTGTCGGACAGCATGAACCAGCGAATCGCGTCGGCGCCGTACTGGCCGACGATCTCATCGGGATCGACGACGTTCTTCTTGGACTTCGACATCTTGATGACGCGACCGATCTCCACCGGCGCGCCATCCGTCTTCAGCGTCGCGCTCTCGCCCGTCCGTTCGACTTCGGCCGGGGAGAACCACACCGGCTGGCCGCTGGTGGCGTCGGTCCGCGAATAGGTCTCGTGCGTCACCATCCCTTGCGTGAACAGGCTGGCGAAGGGCTCCTTCACGTCCAGCTTGCCGATCCGCGCCAGCGCGCGCGTCCAGAAGCGGGCATAGAGCAGGTGCAGGATCGCGTGCTCGATCCCGCCGATATACTGCTCCACCGGCATCCACTGGCGGATCTGTTCGGGATCGAACGGACGGTCGGCCGGCTGGCTGGCGAAGCGCAGGAAGTACCACGACGAATCGACGAAGGTATCGAGCGTGTCGGTCTCGCGCCGGGCGGGCTTGCCGCATTGCGGGCAATCGACATGCTTCCAGGTGGGATGGCGGACCAGCGGGTTGCCCGGCGTCTGGAAATCGACATCCTCGGACAGCGTGACCGGCAGGTGCTTCTTGGGCACCGGCACCACGCCGCAGACCTCGCAATGGATGAACGGGATCGGCGTGCCCCAGTAACGCTGGCGGCTGACGCCCCAGTCGCGCAGGCGCCACACCGTCTTGCCTTCACCCCAGCCTTCGCTTTCGGCGCGGGCGATCACGGCCGCCTTGGCGTCGGCCACGGCCATGCCATCGAGGAAGCCGGAGTTCACCAGCAGCCCATCGCCGGCTTCAGCCTCGCCCGCGAAGGGCTTGCCGGCATCGGCCGCGTCCGCCGCGACCACGCGCAGGATCGGCAGGCCATACTTGGTGGCGAAATCGAAGTCGCGCTGGTCGTGCCCCGGCACGGCCATGATCGCGCCGGTGCCGTAATCCATCAGCACGAAGTTCGCGATATAGACCGGCAGGTCCGCGCCCGTGAACGGGTGCTTCGCGGTGATGCCGGTATCGAAGCCCAGCTTTTCGGCCGTTTCCAGTTCGGCGGCGGTGGTGCCGCCCTGCTTGCACAGCGCGATGAACTCCTGCGCGGCGGTGCTGCCGGCGGCCACGGCCTGTGCTACCGGGTGATCGGCGGCGACCGCGACGAAGCTCGCGCCGAAGATCGTGTCCGGGCGCGTGGTATAGACGTCCAGCTTCTCGCCGCTGGAAAGCGTGAAGGTGAACTGCAGGCCCTGGCTCTTGCCGATCCAGTTTTCCTGCATCAGCCGGACCTTTTCCGGCCAGTTTTCCAGCGTGCCCAGGCCTTCCAGCAGTTCCTCGGCGAAATCGGTGATCTTGAGGAACCACTGGTTGAGCTTGCGCTTTTCCACCAGCGCGCCCGAACGCCAGCCGCGCCCGTCGATCACCTGCTCGTTGGCCAGCACGGTCTGGTCGACCGGGTCCCAGTTGACCGCCGATTCCTTGCGATAGACCAAGCCGCCTTCGTAGAGATCGAGGAACAGCGCCTGTTCGTGGCCATAGTATTCCGGCTCGCAGGTCGCGATCTCGCGGCTCCAGTCGAGCGCGAAGCCCAGGCGCTTCAACTGCGCCTTCATGTTGGCGATGTTGTCGCGCGTCCAGCCGCCGGGGTGGACGCCCTTTTCCATGGCGGCGTTTTCGGCCGGCATCCCGAAGGCGTCCCAGCCCATCGGGTGCAGTACCTCAAAGCCCTTCATCCGCTTGTAGCGGGCCAGCACGTCGCCCATCGTGTAGTTGCGGACGTGGCCGATGTGGATGCGCCCCGAAGGATAGGGGAACATTTCCAGCACGTAGCTGCGCGGCTTGTTGCTCGCGTCGTCGGCGCGGAAGCTCTCGCGCTCGTCCCAGACGCGCTGCCAGCGGATATCGGCGGAAGAAGGATCGAAACGGTCTGCAGTCATGCCCGCTCCTCTAGGGAGCGCGGGGCGCACGTGCAAGGCGCTCTCTGCCGGCGGGAGAGCCCCGCCGGTGTTCTAATTTTGCCGCTTCAGCCCTTGATCGTCTGGCGGCGCAGGTCGCGCGCCTTGGTCAGGATCACGTCTTCCAGCTTCTGCACGGTGGCGGCTTGCACCGGCGCATCGACCCATTGGCCGTTTTGCGAAACCTGGCGGCTGGCGGCAACGCGCAGGGCATCGGCGCGCAGGTCCTGATCGAGAATCGACACGGTAACCTTGACGCGTTCGCCGGGGTTCTTCGGGTTGGCGTACCAGTCGGTCACGATCACGCCGCCGTTGCTGTCGGTCTGCAGCATCGGCATGAACGACAGCGTTTCCAGGCTGGCGCGCCAGAGATAGGCGTTGACGCCGATCGTCGTAACCTTGCTGGCGGCAAGGTCCAGCTGGGGGCGCTGCTTCTTGTGACCGCAGGCGGACAGCCCGAGCGCCAGCGTGCCGAGCACGGCGCATGTGACAAGGACGCGACCGGACGCGAGGCGTTTGGCACGGCGGAATCCAGAGGCGCTGACGGTCACTACACTTCGTCCTTGCTGGCGGGAGGGAAGCGGCTGGCGCATCCTTCCGGTCCTGATATGAAGCGCGCTTGCGGCACGCCGGTCCGGGGCCTCTATCACCCCGGCGCCGCGGGCCGCAAGCGCGATGAAACAAGAGTCCACATAGCAGGCGCGCGGCGTGAACCGGTCCTGAATGTCGCGGGGGTTGTGGACATCGTGCAACAGCTTGCCAACAAGCGGTGCCGGACCCACATGGAGACTCGCCTTCGGGCCGTAATGGTTATAAGGACAAACAAAGAGATCGCCTTTGTCACGAGAATCACATATTCCGCGTCAAGGGAGGCTCTACAACAGGGCTGAGGGACTGTTTCGAGATGACTGGCAGGGTTGACGGCAAAGGCAAAAAGCGCGGCTTGCGCCGTATTTTGCGTGCGCCCCTGCTGATCGGCGCGGCGGCGTCCGCCGGTCTTCTGATCGCTCCCACTGTCAGCAGCGCTTTCGCGAGCCATTTCGATGCTTCGCCCGTCAGCCTTGCCGCGCGTGGCGGGATCGGCTCTTTCACGCCGGCCTCGATTGATCCGCGCCTTGCCGCGCAGATCACCGTGCGCGCGTTGTCGAATGGCAAGCTGTTCCGGTTCACGCCCGCTGGCACCGAAACGCGGCCGGACCGCGCGGTGACCGTGGCGGTTCGCGTGAACGACGATACTTCGCGCGTCGTATCCGTTCGCCAGGCCTTTGCCGCCGCCGCGACCACGCCAGGCGCGGCCACCGTGCGGATCGCGCCAACGGCCTATAACCTGGGCCTCGCGCGCGGCTATCAGAGCTTTGCGATCGATGGATCGCAACCGCGCGAAGCCGCGCGTCTGGAAATGCCCGATTTCCAGGCTTTCAAGCTGTCCGGTCCTGCACCGACGGCACCGGGCCGCCTTTCGCCGCGCCTGGAACTGGACCAGAAGGAACGTGCCGGGCGCGCGCCACGCACGCTTGAGAACCAGGGTGATTACCAGGTCGATCTGGGCGGCAGCTATCGCCTGACCGGCAATCTCAACGTCATGGCAGGCATCCGCTATTCGTCGGAGCGCGATCGCCTGCGTCCCCTCACGGATGGCAAGCAGGATAGCCAGGCTGTCTACGTCGGAACGCAGTTCCACTTCTGATTTCCCGACATCGCCGGTTTCTGCGCATCGGAGGCTTTCCGATGGTGCCGCGTTATTTGCACGTTTCTTCGCGCGTGCAGTATTGCTGGCAGCATTATGCCGCGATGCAGCAATATATCGCGCTGCAATAATTGGATTTTGATCCGTAAAGCGCTTGTAGCTCCGCGCCCATATCCTTACGCTTGATGGCGAGAGGGGCGATTACTGGAGTTTTGACATGGCGCGTGTTGCAATTGTTACCGGCGGTACTCGGGGTATTGGCGAGGCGATCAGTCTTGCACTCCGGGATCTCGGTTTTACGGTCGCCGCCAACTATGCCGGCAATGCCGAGAAGGCCAAGGCCTTCACCGACGCCACGGGCATCAAGGCCTATCGCTGGGATGTCGGTGATCATCAGGCCTGCCTTGACGGGTGCGCGCAAGTGGCCGCGGATTTCGGCTCTGTCGATGTCGTGGTGAACAACGCGGGCGTGACGCGCGACGGCGTGCTGCACAAGATGACGTTCGACGACTGGAACGAGGTCATGCGCATCAACCTGGGCGGGTGTTTCAACATGGCCAAGGCGACATTTCCGGGCATGCGCGACCGGGGATGGGGGCGCATCGTCAACATCGGTTCGATCAACGGGCAGGCCGGGCAGTATGGCCAGGTCAACTATGCCGCGGCCAAGTCCGGCATCCACGGCTTTACCAAGGCGCTGGCGCAGGAAGGCGCGAAATACGGCGTGACCGTGAACGCGATCGCGCCGGGCTACATCGATACCGACATGGTCGCGGCCGTGCCGCCGGCGGTGCTGGAAAAGATCGTAGCCAAGATTCCGGTCGGCCGGCTGGGCCATGCCTCCGAAATCGCGCGCGGCGTGGCGTTCCTCTGTTCGGAAGAGGCAGGCTTCGTCACCGGATCGACGCTGTCGATCAACGGCGGCCAGCATATGTACTGATCGCTGCACGGGCGGCTTTGCGGCCGCCCGTGGCGCTGGTAAAACAGGGCGTGGCTTCGCTCTACCATCCTCCCGTCAAGCGCTCGGTGGAAATCGCCGGGCACAAGACCTCGATCAGCCTGGAACCGCTGTTCTGGGAGATGCTTCGCGCCACAGCGGAGGCGGAAGCGCTGCCGATCAACGCGCTGGTGGCGCGCATCGATGCCGAACGCATCGCCAGCCCCACGCCGCCCGGCCTTGCCAGCGCCATCCGGCTGTGGCTGGTGGCGCGCGTGGGGATTGGCCTTGCGCATGACGGATAGGCGCGGTCCGCTGGTGCGCGTCGATTTCGAAGCGACCCTGATCGAATGGCGCGGCCCGGCGCCTTTCGTTTTCGCACCGATTGCCGATCATCATTATGGCGAGATCGCCCACGCGGCGCGTCAGGCGAGCTACGGCTGGGGCGTAGTGCCGGTGGCGGCCGTGATCGGGACCACGCGCTTCACCACATCGCTCTTTCCGCGCGACGGCGGTTATCTGCTGCCGGTGAAAGTGGCGGTGCAGCGCGCGGAACGCATTGGCCCGGGCGCGCGCGTTTCCGCGCGGATCGAGATCGGCTGAGGCGCCGCGCTCAGTCCCCGCCGACGCGTTCCACATCGGCGCCGAGCAGCGCGAACTTCTCTTCCAGCCGCTCGTAGCCGCGATCGAGGTGGTACAGCCGGTGTACCTGCGTTTCGCCTTCGGCGGCGAGGCCCGCGATCACGAGGCTCATAGAGGCACGCAGGTCGGTCGCCATCACTTCGGCGCCGGTCAGCTTGTCGACGCCGTGGACGATCGCGGTGCGGCCCTTGGTCTCGATGCGCGCGCCCATGCGGTTCAGTTCGGGAACGTGCATGTAGCGGTTTTCGAAGATCGTTTCCGTCAGCACGCTGGAGCCTTCGGCCAGGCACAGCATGGCCATCAGCTGCGCCTGCATGTCGGTGGCGAAGCCGGGGTAGGGGGCGGTGGAGATGGTCACGGGGCGCAGCGGGCCGTCGGCGGCCACGTGGATGCCGCCCTTGACCGGCTCCACCCGCACGCCCGCGTCGCGCAGCGCCTGCACGGTCGCTTCCATGTCCTCGATCCGGGCGCCGGCCAGCGTCACTTCGCCGCCGGTGATCGCAGCGGCGCAGGCATAGCTGCCCGCTTCGATCCGGTCCGGCATGACCATATAGGTCGCGCCGTGCAGGCGATCGACGCCGTGGATGGTGAGGTCGGACGTGCCGATGCCCTCGATCTGCGCGCCCATGGCGACGAGCAGGTTGCACAGGTCCACGATTTCCGGTTCGCGCGCGGCGTTATGCAGCGTGCTTTTGCCCTTGGCGAGCACGGCCGCCATGACCGCGTTCTCGGTCGCGCCGACCGAGACCACGGGGAAGCTGTAACGCCCGCCGGGCAGGCCGCCATCGGGGGCGATGGCACGGACGTAGCCGGCGGCGAGTTCGATCTGCGCGCCGAAGGCTTCGAGCGCCTTCAGGTGCAGGTCGATCGGACGGTTGCCGATGGCGCAGCCGCCCGGCAGCGAAACGGTCGCCTCGCCGGCGCGGGCCAGCAGCGGGCCGAGCACGAGGATCGAGGCGCGCATCTTGCGCACGAGGTCATAGGGGGCGACGGTGGACGTCAGCCGCGTGGCCTGTAGCGTCATCACCCGGCCGAAATCCTCGGGCCGCGCACCGGCGATCGACGTTGACGTCCCGAACTGGTTCATCAGGTGCTGGAAGCCGTCGATATCGGCCAGGCGCGGCAGGTTGCGCAGGGTGACCGGCTCATCCGTCAGCAGCGCGCAAGGCAGCAGGGTCAGCGCCGCGTTCTTCGCGCCGGAGACCGGAACCGTACCCGAAAGGCGCTTGCCGCCGCGAATGATGATCTTGTCCATCGCGGTCGTTTAGCCGGTTTGCCATGGCGCGCAAGAGGACGCCGGCGCGAGGCCGGGCGTCCGCTTGCGAACCGTTGCCGTTGTGGCGGTTTCGGCCGGTTCAGGCCGCCTTCCAGCGCAGCGGCAGCGCCTTCAGTCCGCCCACGAAGGTGGAACTTGCCCGGCGCGGTTCGCCAGCCAGTTCGATGCTGTCGAGTCGGTCCAGCAGCGCTTCGAACAGGATGCGCATTTCCAGCCGGGCAAGATGCAGGCCCAGGCACTGGTGCGCGCCCGCGCCGAAGGCGATATGGCGATTGGCCTGGCGCGAGGCATCGAACCGGCGCGGGTCCTCGAACCGTTCGGGATCGTGGTTCGCCGCGACGTAGTTGACCATCAGCCAGTCGCCCTTGGCGATGGCCTGCCCGCCCACTTCGGTATCTTCCGCCGCCGTGCGCATGAAGTGCTGGACGGGCGAGGTCCAGCGGATCGCTTCCTCGACGATGCCCGCCAGCAGGCCGCGATCGGCCTTCACCCGCGCGAACTGTTCCGGATCGCGCGCCAATGCCAGCATTGCCCCCGCCGTGGAGGCCGATGTCGTATCGTGCCCCGCGCTGGCGGTGATGATGTAATAGCCGGCGGTGTCCCGGTCGCTCATCGGCTCGCCATCGATCACCGCGTTGGCGATCACGGTGGCGAGGTCGTCGGTCGGGTTAGCGCGGCGATGGCGGGCGAGTCCGGCGAAATAGGCTTCGAAATCCTTCACCGCGCCGGCCACGATCTGCGCGATCTGTTCGGGCGTCAGGTTCTTGAGGCCCGACTGACTGAGGTCCTCGTCCTGTCCGCCGAACATCTGCTGGGTCAGCACCAGCATCCGCCCCTCGTCTTCTTCGGGCACGCCCAGGATCTGCATGACGACGTGCAGCGGATAGGGCGAGGACACCAGCTTGGTGAAATCCCCCTCGCTGCCATGCGCGAGCAGGCGATCGACCGTGGCGTTGGCGATCTTGCGGATCTCGCCCTCCAGCTTGACCAGGTTCTTGGGCATGAACCAGTCCTGCGTCAGCCGGCGCAGCTTGGGGTGCTTGGGCGCATCGATCTGCACCAGCGATTCGACCAGATGCGGGCTGCCGCCGGTGATCTCCTTGATCAGGGCTTCGCTGGACTTCAGCCCGAACACGCTGGCGCGCGGGTGGTTGAGGAAGGTCGTGTTGGCCTTGCTGACCTTCATCGCGTCGTCGAAGCGGGTGAGCAGCCAGAACGGATCGTGCGAATCGTCCGGCGCCTCGATGCGCGCCACCGGCATGTTCGCGCGCAGCCAGTCGAACCGGTCGAGCAGCGGGTCCCACGCGGCATAGGCGTGCGGATCGATCACGGCGCGCGCATAGTCGGCGGGGGCTACGGGCGTGGTGGTGGAAGCCATAGGGCGGGTTCCTTGCTTTGTATCCGTCTGCGGGCGATCAGGCGCAGGTGTTCAGGCGGCGGGCGATTTCGCGGCTTCGGCGGTGGCGCGGTATTCGTCGCGCAGCAGCCGCTTGAACAGCTTGCCCGTGGGCTCGCGCGGAAGTTCCTCGCGGAAATCGATCGTGCGGGGCATCTTCACCCGCGAAAGCTGCGGGGCGAGCCATTCGGTCAGCTCGGCGGCCAGCTCCGGCCCCGCATCGGCCATGTTCGCGGGCTGGACCACGGCGATCACGCGTTCGCCCATGTCGGGATCGGGCGCGCCGATCACGGCGGCGTCGGCAACCTTGGGGTGATGCACCAGCAGGTTCTCGATCTCCTGCGGATAGATGTTCACGCCGCCCGAAATGATCATGAAGCTCTTGCGGTCGGTGAGGAACAGATAGCCTTCCTCGTCCTGGATGCCCACGTCGCCCAGGCTCGTCCAGCCATGCTTGTTGGTGGCGTCGCGCGTCTTGTCAGGATCGTTGTGATAGCTGAACACGCTGCCGCCTTCGAAGAAAACCTGTCCTTCGGTGCCGCGCGGCACCTCGTCGCCGTTCTCGTCGCAGACGCGGATCGTGCCCAGCAGCGCGCGTCCGACCGAGCCCGGCCGTTGCAGCCATTCATCGCTGGAAATGAACGTGAAGCCGTTGCCTTCGGTGCCGGCGTAGTATTCGCGCAGCACCGGCCCCCACCATTCGATCATCGCCTTCTTCACCGGGACGGGGCACGGCGCTGCGGCGTGGATTGCGTTCTTCAGCGAGGACACATCGTAGCGGGCGCGGACGTCTTCCGGCAGCTTAAGCATCCGGACGAAATGGGTCGGCACCCACTGGCTGTCGGTCACCTTGAGCCTCTGGATCAGTTCCAGCGCCTTTTCCGGATCGAATTTCTCCATGACGACGACGGTGCCGCCAAGGCGATGCACCGTCATCGACCAACGCAACGGCGCGGCATGATAGAGCGGGGCAGGGGAGAGATAGACGGCGTCCGGCCCGATGCCGAACGCCTGCGAGGCGAGCGCCAGCAGCGAATTCGGCGCGCCGATTGCCGGGTCTTCCGGCAGCGGCACGCGCACGCCCTTGGGCTTGCCCGTGGTGCCGGAAGAATAGAGCATGTCACAGCCCGCGCGCTCGTCGGCGATGGGCGTGGCGGGCATGGCCGCGAACGCCGCTTCGGCGCTGAGATCGCCTTCTCCGCCGAACCGCAATTGGGGCAGGCCCGGATCAAGCGCGGCGACTTCATCGAGAACGGGGGCGAGATAGTCCGAACCGATCAGCAGCTTCGCCCCGCTGTCCTTGGCAATATAGGCGATCTCCGGCGCGGTGAGGCGGCTGGAGACCGCGACATAGACCAGTCCGGCCCGCTGGGCGCCCCAGGCGACGGAGAAGAAATCGGGATGGTTCTCCAGGCAGATCGCGATCGTATCGCCGATCTTCAGCCCGCGCGAGCGGAACAGTTGCGCCGCCCGGTTGCTGGCTTCGTCCAGCTCGCGATAGGTGATGGTCCGTCCGCTCCCGCCCATGATAACCGCCGGTCGATCGGGATTGGTCCGGGCATGGAACGTCGGATGGTATTGCATCGTATCGGCATCCTTCTTCGCGCGGAGTCTTCGGGGACTCCTTTGCGAAGCACTTTAAGCGGTCGATTAAATTGCGCAATGGCTGACGATCAGAATCCGAACGCGGAAAGGTTCTCATAATCGTCGGGCCGCCGTCCTTGCGGCCAGTGGAAGCGCCTGTCGGCTTCGGCAATCGGCGTGTCGTTGATGCTGGCGATGCGCCGCCGCATCAGCCCATGTTCGTCGAACTCCCAGTTCTCGTTTCCGTAGGACCGGAACCATTGCCCCGCCTGGTCGCGCCATTCGTAAGCGAAGCGCACCGCGATCCGGTTTTCCCGAAAGGCCCATAGTTCCTTGATAAGCCGATAATCCTGCTCGCGCTGCCACTTGGCGGTCAGGAACGCCACAATGGCCGGGCGTCCTTGCAGGAAGGTGTCGCGGTTACGCCAGAGACTGTCCGGCGTATAGGCCAGCGCTACCCGAGCGGGATCGCGGCTGTTCCAGGCGTCCTCCGCGAGCCGTACCTTGGTGATGGCGGTCTCTTCGGAGAACGGGGGCAGCGGAGGGCGGTGTTCAGTCATCGTGGTGTCCTTCCTGGGTGGCAATGCGGGCGCGGAGCGCCGCGTTTTCCGCTTCGAGCGTGGCAAGCTGATCGCGCAGCGGCTGGATGGCCAGCGCCACTTCGCGGTCCGTGTAGCGTGGCGTGATATGCTGCGGGCAGTTCCAGTCGAAGGCGCGCAGCCGCAGAACGAAAATCCGTTCCGGCTTCGCCTTGTCGCGCGGATCGATCACTTTGGCTGTCAGTTCCGGATCGGCGTCGAGCGCCACCACCTCTGCGTGGGCATAGATTTTCATGCGCCGCCGACGGGGATAGTCCATGAGGATCAGGGCAACCCGGTCATCGGCCGACAGATTGCCAAGGCTGATGTACTGCCGATTGCCGCGATAGTCTGCGAAGGCAAGCGTGCGATCGTCAATCATCTGCAGGAAGCCGGGTGCTCCGCCCCGGTGCTGAACATAGGGCCAGCCGGTTTCCGATGTGCTGGCCATGTAGAAGCTGTCGCGCGCGGCGATGAAGGCGGCTTCCGCTTCGGTGAAGCGATCGAAACTGCGATCCGTGCGGATATCGGTCCACATGTCGGCGCTGCCCATGGCGCGCTGCGCCGCGCGCACACTGGGCGTCATCGCGATGTCGAGAAAGCCGTAAGCCATGGGAACCCCCGTTCGCCGGCCCTGTCGCCGGCGTCGGGAGTCTTTGTACGCTCCGGAAACCTCTTTGATAATCAGCCAGGAAAGGAATGTATTCTTCCGATTTATGGAAGAACATCCCGGTGGCCTCGGGTGTAGCGCCGGCGGATGGCTGTCAGAAGGAACAGGTTCAAGGCAAGGACGACACAAGCGCCAAAGAAAAAGGCGACGTCACCGCCGCCTTTTTCCGCACCCTCTCCAAGATGCCTCTTTAAAACCGGGACGGCTTGTTATTCGGGTCCGCCGCGTCCTTCGGCCGGGTCGTTGGTAACAAGCAGGCCGCTCGCGGGCGTCTGCATGTAAGGCAGCGGGTTCACGGCTTCGCCGGCAACCCGAACTTCATAGTGCAGGTGCGGGCCGGTGGAACGGCCGGTCGAACCGACATAGCCGATCACGTCGCCCTTGTGGACGATCTGGCCTTCGGCAACGGCAATGCGCGACATGTGGCCATAGCGCGTTTCCATGTTGCCGCCATGTTCGAGCTGAACATAGAGGCCGTAACCGCTGAACCAGTCGGCGCGGCCGACGACGCCATCGGCGGTCGCATGGATCGGCGTGCCAGTGGGCGCGGGAAGATCGATGCCCTTGTGGGCGCGCAGACCGCCGAGAACCGGATGGACGCGCAGGCCGAAGCCGCTGCTCATCGAGCGGCTGCTGGTGACCGGGATCAGCGAGGGGATGGAAACCGGGCCGGAGCGGCGCACGGGCGCTGCGGTCGACGAACCGGTATCGAGAGCCTGCCAGCTGGCGAAAAGCTGGTGAAATTCCTCGTCGCCGTTGTCCGAAGCGCCGGTCTTGGCGGCTTCCGCGGCGCGGAGCGGAGCGGCGATGTCGGCGGCAGCGGCGCTGTTGGCAAGAGCCGGAGCGGCCGAGAAAGCGAAGGTTACGGCAGAGAGAGCACCGAAGACCGACTGGAAGGTTTTGTTTTGCGACATTACGACCCGAACAACCCTTTTATCCGATCCGCAGGAAGGCGTGGCGCCTCTGTCCGGATCACGATTTTCCCCAGTACAATTCTGCCCTCAGGCCGCAGACAGGCATTGCCCGCTGCCATCGGTTCTTGTGTCAGAGTTGGTCGGAAGCCCCCCCGCCATCTCGTGGACCAAGGGGTAGAGGGGGGTGTTGCGGTTAGGCAACCCCTTCCAGGAAATCATACGATAAACCGGCTGATCGACGCGCCGAGTCGTTGAACGGTGGCTTAACAGTGCCGCGGAAATGCCGCGCAACCAGCGTTCGCCACAGGTCTGGCGGCGATTCAGCCCGTTCTTCGCAGACTTGCGCGAAATGCGATGTGCCGAAGCGCACATGGCGAATTTCATCGGCCAGGATGCGGGACAGGATGCGCGCGCTGCGTTCATCGCCCGCGGCGGTGAAGCGTTCGATCGTCGTCGGCGTCACATCCAGCCCGCGCGCTTCCAGCACCATGGGCACCACGGCCAGGCGCGCGGCGATATCGTGCGCCGTCTCGCGCGCGGCGTCCCACAGGCCGTCGTGGGCGGGCATCGCGCCATAGAAGCTGCCCAGCGTGCGCAGCCGCCGGGCGAGCAGGGCGTGGTGCATCGCTTCGTCGGCGGCCACCGACAGCCAATCCGAGACAAACTGCGGACCCCGCTCCGCGCCGAACCGCCCGGCGGCGTCCAGCGCCAGATCGATCGCGACGAATTCGATATGCGCCAGCGCGTGGAGCAGGGCGATGCGGCCGCGCTCCGATCCGCCGCGTCCGCGCTTGGGCATGGCGTTGGGCAGCAGCAGGACGGGTGCGGCGGGCCGGGCCGGCATATCGGGCATCGCGGCCTCGAAGCGGAACGCCAGCCGCCCCGCCGCCCAGTCGCGGGCCACGGCCCGGGCGGCCATGACCTTGGCGTCGGGCGCGGCGGTCAGCATGGCCGCGCGGATCGCGGCGGAAACGCTCGGGCGATCGGCCATCAGAGCGCCTTGGCGGCGGCGAGCACCTCCTCGGCGTGTCCCTTGACCTTCACCTTGTTCCAGACCCGCGCGATCCGGCCGTCCGCACCGACCAGGTAGGTCGTGCGCTCCATGCCCATGTAGGTGCGGCCGTACATCGACTTTTCGGTCCAGATTCCCAGGGCATCGGAGAGGCCGCCTTCCTCGGCATCGGAGGCGAGCGGCGCGGCGAGGCCGTGCTTCTCGATAAACTTCGCGTGCTTCTTGGGCGGGTCCTTGCTCACGCCCAGCAGCGCCACGCCGGCGGCTTCGAATTCGCCGGCCAACGCGGAGAAATCCTTGTTCTCGGTGGTGCAGCCGGGGGTATCGTCCTTGGGGTAGAAGAACAGCACCAGCTTGCGGCCCGTGAAAACGGACGTGCGCACCGTGCCGCCATCGGGCGTGGTCAGGGCCATGTCGGGCAGGGCATCGCCCGGGCCGGGTCTCTCGCTCATTCCTCGATCTCCAGTTCTTCGTCGAACATCTGCTGCCACGCGGCGGCGATGCGCTGCCGCGCCTGCCGCACCGCGTCAAGCAGCGCGTTCCAGTCACCGCCGCCACTGTCCGGACAGCAAGCATTGGCGACGATACAGCGGCTCGCCTCGGGCGGGAACATGCCATCGGGGGCAACCAGCCGCACCACGATCAGCAGGCGCACCAGCAGATCGTAGGCCGCGCGCAGATCGGGTGGCAGCAGGCCGGCGGCGGAAAGCGCCTCGATCGCGCGGCCCAGATCCGGGTCCAGCCCCGCGTGCTCGCGCAGTTGCAGGTAGTGGACGATGAACTCCAGGTCGACCAGCCCGCCGCGCGCCAGCTTGACGTCGAGCGGCCCCTTGGGCGGCTTGTGCTTCGCCATCTCGCCGCGCATGTGCAGCACGTCCTCGCGCAGCTTCGCGGCATCGCGCGGGGCGTGCAGCACCGTGTCGATGATCGCGTGCAGTTCCACCCGGTCGCCCGCGGTGCCGAACAGCGGGCGGGCGCGGCACAGCGCCATGTGTTCCCAGGTCCAGGCGTCTTCGCGCTGGTAGCGCTCGAAGCTGTCGAGGCTGACCGCGATTGGCCCCTGCGCGCCTGAGGGCCGCAGCCGCGTATCGACTTCGTAGAGCGCGCCCGCCGCCGTCGGCACGGAGAGCGCGGCGATCACGCGCTGCGCCAGCCGGTTGTAGTACAACGTGCCGCCCAGCGGCCGCCTTCCGTCGCTTTCGCGCATGTGGTCGCCGCTGAACAGGAACACCAGGTCCAGGTCCGAGGCGTGCGTCAGCGCGGCGCCGCCCAGCCGGCCAAGGCCGAGGATCACCAGCCGGCTGTCCGGAACCGCGCCATGATTCGTCGTGAACTCGCTGACGGCGGCCGCGCCCAGCACCTCGATCGCGGCTTCGGCCACGCGCGAGAGCGCGGCGGCCACCTCCAGCGGATCGTGCTGCCCTTCGATCAGTTGCACGCCCAGCGCGAAGCGCAGCTCGCTGACCTTCACGCGCACCGCGTCGAGCAGGCGCTGGTAATCGTCGCCCGCCTCGCCGCGCGCCAGCTCGGCCATGATTTCCTCCACGCTGCCGGGCAGGTCGAAGGCGGAGCGGTCGATCAGCGTATCGAGCAGGTCGCTGCGCCGCGCGAGTTCGTCGGCCAGCGTCGGCGCATGGGCCAGGATGCGCATGACCACCGCCAGCAGCCCGGGGCGCGCTTCGAGCAGGCGGAACACGTTGATCGCCGATGGCAGGCCGCCCAGCAACTGTTCCCAGCGCAGCAGCGCGCGTTCCGGATCGGGCGCTTCGGCCAGCGCGCGCAGCAGCTGCGGGCGCAGCCGGGCATAGGCGTTGCGCGCTTCGGCGCCGCGCAGGGCGCGGAACTGGCCGCCTTCCCACCCTTCGATGCGGGTGGCCAGCGCTTCGGCATCGGCAAAGCCCAGTTGTTCCAGCTCGCCCACCAGCGGCCGGGCTTCGACCGCGACCGCGCCGGTCGGGGCATAGATGCGGATCAGCGCGTCGAACCGGGTGCCGACCGCTTCCGAAATCGCGGCCAATTCATTGACCAGCGCCTTGCCGTCCGGCAGTCCGTCGAGGCGGGCCACGCTGTCGAGCGCGGCGGCATCGGTCGGCAGGCTGTGGGTCTGCTGGTCGGCCACCATCTGCAGGCGATGCTCCAGCACGCGCAGGCGGTCATAGCTGTCGCCGAGCACGCGGGCATCGCTGGCATCGATGATGCCGGCCTGCGCCAGCGCATCGAGCGAGGCGCGGGTGCCGCGCAGGCGCAAGGACGGATTGCGCCCGCCATGGATCAACTGGTGCGTCTGGGCGAAGAATTCCACCTCGCGAATGCCCCCGCGCCCGCGCTTCAGGTCATAACCGGGGCCGATCGCCTGCCCGCCGGCGTAGTGATCGCGGATGCGGGTGGTCAGGCGGCCGATCTCGGCGATCGCGCCGAAATCGAGGCTGCGGCGCCAGACGAAGGGGCGGATCGTGTCGAGGAAGGCCTGCCCCGCGGCGACATCGCCGGCGGCGGCGCGCGCGCGGATGAAGGCGGCGCGTTCCCACGCCAGCGCGCTCGATTCGTAATGCGTGATCGCGGCTTCGAAGGGCAGGGCGAGCGGGCTGACTTCCGACGCTGGGCGCAGGCGCAAGTCAATCCGGAACACATAGCCATCGGCGTTCACGGTGGAGAGGATTTCGACGATCGCCCGCGCCACGCGTTGCGCGGCTTCGCCCGGCTCGTCGCGATCGCGGCGGGGCAGGGTGAGCGGATCGTAGAGCAGGATGGGATCGATGTCGGACGAATAGTTGAGTTCGCCCGCGCCGTGCTTGCCCAGCGCGATCGCGGAAAAGCCGCGCGGCTCGGCATCGGGCGCACGGCGCCGGATCGCGGCCGCGATGGCGGCGTCCAGCGCGCGGTCGGCAAACGAGCAAAGCTCGCCCACCACCCGCTCCAGCGGCAGGGCGCCGGCAAGATCGCCGATCGCCAGCGCCAGCGCCAGCGCTAGCCGCTCGCGCCGGAGCGCGACCGCGGTATCGTCGATGCCCTCGCCCATGGCCGTGGCGGCGGCTATGGCATCCTCGATCCGGCCGGCGGCGAGCAGGGCTTCGATGTCCGGCAAGCGGTCCAGCGCGCGGCACAGGAACGGGGCATGATTGCGTGCGCGCCCGATCGCATCTTGCCAGTCCGTCATCGTCTCTGCGCCCCCTCGTCGCGGTGTCTCCCCGCGATGCCCCGGGATGGCGACGCGATCAAGCGAGCGCGTGCCTTGCGCGCCTTTCCGCGCTCTGCCAAGGTCCGCGCATTACGCGCCGGAGGGGCTCTGGCGCAGGATCGATTTTCGAAAGGTTGCTCAATGACATATCGCAAGGTTCGCGGTTCGTCCGCGCGATTTGCGGCGCGCTTCGCCGGCTGTGTGATGGCCTCCGTTCTGGTTGCTTCCGCCGCGATGGCCGCCCCTGCGCCCAAGGTGCCGCCGGTCGACCAGGCGCTGATGCGCGACATGGTGAAGACGCTGGCGTCCGACGCGCTGGAAGGGCGCGGCCCCAGCACCGCCGTCGAGCCCAAGGTGCTCGATGCGATCATCGCGCGCTTCAAGCAGGCGGGCCTGCAACCCGGCAACAAGGGCGGCTGGCTGCAGGACGTGCCCACGGTGGAAGTCACCGCAAGCAACGTCAGCCCGCTGGTGGTGACCGGGGGCGCGCAGCCGCTGACGTTCACGCGCGGCAAGGATTTCGTTGCCGGCAGCTACCGCATCACCCCGAAGACCGACGTGCGCGACAGCGAACTGGTGTTCGTGGGCTATGGCGTCAACGCGCCGGAGCTGGGCTGGAACGATTATGCCGGCGTTGACGTGAAGGGGAAGACGGTGGTCATCCTCGTCAACGATCCCGACTATGAAACCGCGACCGAGGACGGGCCGTTCAAGGGGCGCCGGATGACCTATTATGGCCGCTGGACCTACAAGTTCGAGGAAGCGGCCCGGCAGGGCGCGAAAGCGGCGCTGATCGTCCACGATACCTTCCCCGCCGCCTACGGCTGGAACGTGGTGGAATCGAGCTGGGCCGGCGCGCAGTATTTCGTCCAGACGCCGAACGACGGCATGGACCAGACCGAAGCCAACGGCTGGGTGCAGAAGCCGGTGGCCGAAGCGATCTTCGCGGCGGCCGGCCAGAACCTTGCGCAGCTCACCGCCGCCGCCAAGCAGAAGGGCTTCAAGGCGGTTCCGCTGGGGCTCAAGGTCAGTTTCTCGTTCGACAACGCGATCCGCCGGTCGGTTTCGCACAACGTGATCGGCATCCTGCCCGGCAAGACGCGCCCGGATGAATACGTGCTCTATACCGCGCACTGGGACCACCTTGGCCATTGCCAGGCCGATGCCAAGGGGGACGACATCTGCAACGGCGCGGTCGACAACGCCACTGGCGTGGCTGCCTTGGCGGCGCTCGCCAAGATGAACCGGGCGGCGGGGCCGGCGCAGCGCAGCGAAGTGTTCCTGGCGGTGACGCTGGAGGAATCCGGCCTGCTTGGATCGGAATACTACGCGCGCAACCCGATCTATCCGCTGGCAAAGACGGTGGGCGGCGTGAACATGGATGCGCTGTCCCCCTATGGCCCGACACGCGACGTGCAGGTGACGGGTGGCGACAAGTCGGAACTGACCGCGATCCTCCAGCGCGTGGAACGCGAGATGGGTCTGGCCGAAACGCCCGAGGATCACGCTGAGCGCGGCCACTATTACCGTTCGGACCACTTCAGCATGGCCAAGCGCGGCGTGCCGATGTTCGCGGTGGGCCGTGGCACCGACCTTGTCGTCGGCGGCAAGGCCGCGGGCGATGCCGCGTCGGAGGACTACACCAACAACCGTTATCACCAGCCCAGCGACGAATATTCGGATAGCTGGGACTTTTCCGGCATGGCGCAGGAAGTGGAACTCTACTACCGCCTCGGCCGCGCGCTGGCCGACAGCACGGTCTGGCCGAACTGGCATCCGGGCGATGAATTCCGGGCCATTCGGGATCGGAGCCTGGCCGAAGCGGGCGTGAAGACGAAGTAACGGGACAAGACGGACGATGAGCGGGAATGAAATGCGGATGCCGCCGGAATGGCATCCGCAGGACTGGCTGTGGATCGGCTTTCCGCATCTGGCGGAAGAATGGTCCGGCGTGATCGATACGGCGCAGGCGCAGATCGCCGCCTTCGCCAGCGCGGTCGCGGAAAGCGGCCAGGAAGTGCGCCTCATCGTCCGCGACGAAGCCAACGCCGCGCGCGCGCGGCAGCTTGTCAGCGGCTCTGTGCGGCTGGAACAGCGCGTCTATGGCGATGTCTGGCTGCGCGATACCGGGCCGCTGGTGGTGCGCGATGCGGCGGGCAACCGCCGGGCGCGGCTGTTCGGCTTCAACGGCTGGGGCGGCAAGTACCTGATGGACGGAGACACGCTGATCGGCGCGGACCTGGCCGACAGCGCGGGGCTGGCCGCCGATCGTTGCGACTGGATTCTCGAAGGCGGTGCGCTGGATGGGGACGGCACCGGGCTGGTCGCCACCACGGGGCAATGCCTGCTCAATCCCAATCGCAATCCGCATCTCTCGCAGGCCGATCTCGAAGTGCGGCTGGCGCGCGATCTCGGGTTCGACAGGGTGCTGTGGCTGGGCGATGGCCTGATCAACGATCATACCGACGGGCACGTCGACAATCTCGGCCGGTTCGTCGCGCCCAACTGTATCGCCCTGCCGTGCGCGACCGGGGCGGACGATCCCAATGCCGCGATCTATGCCGATGCCGCGGCGCGCGCGCGGGCGATGGGCGTGGAGGTGGCCGAAGTGCCGTCTCCCGGCCGGATCGAATGGGACGGCATGGTCCAGCCGGCCAGCTACATGAACTTCGTCATCACGACGAAGCTGGTGGTCGTTCCGGTCTTCGGTTCGCCCCATGACGACGAAGGCGTGGCCGCCATCGCCGCGCTGTTTCCGGGGCGCGATACCGTGGGGCTGATGGCCGACGCGGTACTGGCGGGTGGCGGCGGCTTCCACTGTTCCAGCCAGCAGATGCCGTCCGCCTGAAGCGTTCTCCTACCCTTCGCCCTGGTGCTGGCGGTTCAGCGCCCGCCATGCGATGAACAGCGCGGCGAAGGCGATCGGAACCACGGCCAGCACCCCCACCAGCCCGACCTTGAGGCTGCCGAAATCGGTCGACAGGCGGCCGGCGGCGTAGGGGCCGAGCGCCAGCCCCAGCATCGTCGCGCCGAGCAGGAACGCCGCCGTCGCCGTGGCGCGTACCTGTGGCGGCACGATGTTGACGATCGTCCCCGAAGCCCCGCCCAGCGCGGCGCTCAAGAGGAACCAGGTGGGGAAGACCATGGCATAGAACACCGCCTTGCTGTCGGTGGTCAGCATCACGGCATAGGGCAGCAGACCGGCCGCCAGCCCGCCGATGACCACCAGCACGCGCCGCGCGTTGTCATGGCCCCGGCTCAGGCGGTCCGCCATCGCGCCACCGGCGATCACGCCCGCCGCGCCGCCTGCCGCCGCCAGCCCTCCGACCATGATCGCCACTTCGTCGGTGCTGGCATGGAAAGTGCGGATCGCATAGAGCGGGCCGAACGCCGAATTGGCATAGGATACGAAGCTGATCAGGCCGTACCCGATGGTCACGCCCAGCACCGAAGGCGATTTCCAGATCGCGGCGAAAGCGGCCGGGTCCTGCACGCGCAGGCTCGCCGCCCACGAGAAGATGGCATAGCTGCCCACGCCCAGCGCGATCCACTGCACCGGATCGCCCAGCACGGCGGTGATGCCGGCCGCCAGCGCCGCGATGATCGCCGCGGCCGCGATATTGGCCGTCAGCGCCCCGCCGCCCCGCCGCGCGGCGGCGATCAGGGTGAAGGGCGGCACGATCGTGCCCAGGTCCGCCAGGAACGCCTTGAACGGCGACCCTTCCGGCGGCGCGCGGCGGTGCGTCGGCGGATCGTAGCGGCCACGCGCCGGCTCGCGCAGGCTGTTGACCCATCCCGCCAGTAGCAGGCCGGGCAGACCCACGGCCAGGAATGCGACCTGCCATCCCGCCAGCCCGAACGGATGTGCGCCCGGCGCGAAGCCGCTATTCCAGGCATTGGCGATGGAACTGCCGATGAACAGCGAAACGCCACCACCCAGGTAGATGCCGGCGGAATAGATCGCGATCGCGGTGGCGCGGCGCCGCGGCGGGAAATAGTCGGACAGCAGCGAATAGGCCGACGGGCCGGCCGAGGCTTCGCCCACGCCCACGCCGATCCGGGCGAGGCCCAGTTGCGTGAAGTTGCGGGAAAGGCCGGAAAGCGCGGTCATCGCCGACCACACCGCCAGGCCAATCGCCAGCAGCCGGGTGCGTGTCCAGCGGTCCGCCAGCTTGCCCAGCGGAATGCCGAACAGCGCATAGAACACGCCGAACGCGGTGCCATAGAGGAAGCCGAATTCGCTGTCGGAAATGCCCAGATCGCGCTTCAGGTCCACCGCAAGGATGGTCAGCAACTGGCGATCGATGAAGTTGAGTATGTAAACAATGACCAGTACGCCCAGCGCGTACCAGCTATAGGGTTCGATCCGGGGGGCTTTTTCGCCTCTCGCCGGGGTTTCAGGATCCTCCATACCTCGTGCCGTCCTCCAGTCCCGCTTCGGCAAATCCAGCCTGCCGCAAGCGACAGCTGTCGCACAGGCCGCAGGCGGTTCCATCGGGCAGGGGATCGTAGCAGGACCAGCTTTCGCTCGTATCCAGCCCGAGCCGCACGGCTTCGCGCGCGATCCCCGCCTTGGTCAGGTACTGGAGCGGCGCGTGGACGCGCACGGTGCCCCCTTCCGATCCGAACTTGGTGGCGATGCGGGCCAGTCCCTCGAACCCCGCCACGAATTCCGGGCGGCAATCCGGATAGCCGGAATAATCGAGCGCATTGACGCCGATGAACAGGTCCTTCGATCCCGCCGCTTCCGCCCAGGCGAGCGCGAGGGAGAGAAAAACGAGGTTGCGCGCGGGCACGTAAGTGACCGGAATGTCCGGCCCCACGCCGTCCTTGGGCACGTCGATGGCGTCGGTCAGGGCCGAGCCGCCGAACTGGCGCAGATCGAGCGGCAGCACGACGTGGCGATCCACCCGGAGCCTGGCAGCGATCTTGCGCGCGGCGTCCAGTTCAATGCGGTGGCGCTGGTTGTAGTCGATGGTCAGTGCAAGCACGCGGAAGCCCTGTTCCAGCGCCAGCCCCGCGCAGACCATTGAATCCAGCCCGCCGGACAGCAGCACCACGGCCAGGGGAGCCGCGTCGGTATTCTTCACTTGCACGTCAACGTGTTCGACCATCCCCTTGGGCTAGCGGGGCATCGCCGCGCTGGCAATGGCAAGGACGCACAGGATCGGGATGGGGGATAGAGTCAGCGTGGCGTGCAGCTGCCCACGCGGCGCGCCTCTGCCGAGTAGTCGAAAGGCAGCCCCTGCGCGATGCCCTGCGTTTCGATCTGGGCCAGCCGCGCGTTCTCCATGCGGATGCGCGTGCGGCCATAGCCGTTGCCGGGGCAGGTGTATTGAATGGTGACGGCACTGGGCGTGTCCTCGACCACCACGCTGCGGCAGGCGGCGCCGGCGTGGCGCAGCTGGACCAGATCGCGTCCGTTGTCGATGCACAGCGAGCTGCGCGCCATCGTGGTATCGCGTACGCGGACATCCCATTGACCGGCTTCGAAGCGATCGAGCATCATCAGGCCCGAACGCTGCGCGAGCAGCGACGGCGCGGCGAAAGCCAGCGTCGCGATTCCGGCAAGGACCGCACCGCGCCCCAGGCGCGCAATGATTCGCTCGTTCCAGATCATGGCCATTAACAATGACATCCCCACGTCCGTTGTCAGTGCGGGATTTCACAATATTTCATGACAAAAATAGGGCGGACCGGACCAGATTCAATGGCCGATGTGAGCGCGGCATGATCTCAATCCAGGTCGATTGCGAAATCGCGCGAACAGAACGCGCAATCGACCACGATCACGCCATCTTCGTTGCGCATTTCGGCGCGCTCACTTTCGGGGAAGCGCGACAGTATCGATCGGTAGTGCTCGACGGTGCAGCGACAACCGCGTTCCAGCGCCGGTCCGCGTTCGACGCGCACTTCCCGCTCCTCGTGAAACAGGCGCCACGCGATGCTTTCCATGCTCAACGCGGGATCGAGCAGCTCTTCGGCCTTCACGCTGCCGCCCATGGTTGCGATATGCTCCCATTGCGGATGGTCCAGCCGCGCGTGCAGCCGCTCGCGGCCTTCCTCGCCTTCGGGCAGATGCTGCAGCAGCAGGCCGCCGCCGACGCAGCCCGTGGCATCATGGCGCACGGCGGACCGGATCAGCGTCGGCACCTGCTCCGACTGGAGGAAATAGGCTTCGCAGGCTTCGGCCAGGCACGAACCTTCCAGCGGCACGATGCCCTGGTAACGCTGGTCGGTGGAGGGAAGGTCGAAGGTCACCGCCAGATAGCCATCGCCGAACAGGGCGTGCAGCGTGGGGGCCGGCCCCAGCTCGTCGAGCCGGGCCTTGTCGAACCGCGCATAGCCGCGCAGTTCGCCACCCCGGTAATCGCAGACCAGCAGGTCGATCACGCCCTCCCGCGTCTGCGCCTGCATGGTCAGCTGGCCTTGCTCGTCCTTGAGCAGCGAGCCAAGCAGCGCGGTCAGCACCAGCGCTTCGGCCAGCAGATGCTTTACCGGTGCGGGATAGGCGTGCGCCGAAAGGATGCGATCCAGCACCGGGCCAAGCCGCACGACCCGGCCGCGCGCGTCGCGATCGGGCACGGTGAACAGCAGCGTCCGGTCGAAGCCGGTTTCGCCATCGTGAATGTCAGGAGCGCTCATCAGCCGTGTTCACCGTTGCCTTCAAATCTGGCCGAAAACCCAGCGCAGCACCGATTTCTGGGCATGGATGCGGTTTTCCGCCTCATCCCATACCACCGATCGCGCGCCGTCGATCACCGAATCGGTAACCTCTTCGCCGCGGTGCGCGGGCAGGCAGTGCAGGAACAGCGCGTCCGCTTTCGCCTGCGCCATCAGCGAATCGTTGACCTGGTAGGGCGCCATGGCCTGCAGCTTGGCTTCGGCGTGCTCCTGCCCCATCGAAATCCAGGTGTCGGTCACCACCACATCCGCACCGCGCGCGGCTTCAGCCGCGTCGCGGTGGAGCGAGACGCGCGCGCCACCGGCCTGCGCGCGGGCTATGAACCCGGCATCGGATTCATAGCCTGCGGGCACGCCGATGCGAACGTTGAACTTCATCAGCCCCGCCGCTTCGACGATCGAGTTGAGCACGTTGTTGCCATCGCCCAGCCAGGCGACTTCCAGGCCCGGCAGGGCCTTGCCATGCTCGATCACGGTCAGCAGGTCGGCCATGATCTGGCAGGGGTGGGACAGGTCGGTCAGCCCGTTGATCACTGGCACGGTGGCATGGTGGGCCAGTTCCTCGACCTTGGCGTGATCGTCGGTGCGCAGCATGATCGCGTCGGCCATGCGGCTCAGCACGCGCGCCGTATCGGCGATCGTCTCGCCCCGGCCAAGCTGGGTGGTGCCGGCGTCGAGAACCAGCGCGCTGCCGCCAAGCTGACGCATCGCCACGTCGAACGAAACACGCGTGCGGGTGGAGTTCTTCTCGAACACCATGGCAAGGACATGCCCGGCGAGCGGGGCGTCGCCATCGGCACGCCCCTTGGCGAAGCCTTTGCGCGCCGCCTTCCGGTCGATAGCGTCGTTGAGCATCGCGGCGAGGGCATCGCCGCCCGCGTCGGTCAGGTTCAGGAAATGCCGGGTCATGATGGCGTGGCCTCGACCTTGTAGCTCGCGGCGCCGGCCGAGAGCTTGTCCATGAATTCATCGATGTGCGAATCGTCGATCACCAGCGGTGGCAGCACGCGCAGGGTGTTGTCGCCGGCCGAAACCGTCAGCAGTTGGTGGTTGTCGCGCAGATGCGCCACGAACGCACGCGGCTCGATCTTCATCTTGACGCCCAGCATCAGCCCGCGTCCGCGCACCAGTTCGAACAGATCCGGATAGTTGCCGATGAACTGTTCCAGGCGGCCGCGCAGGCGTTCGCCGGTGGCGCGCACATTGGACAGGAATTCGGGGGTGGCGACGATGTCCAGCACCGCTTCGCCCGCGGCCATGGCGAGCGGATTGCCGCCATAGGTGCTGCCGTGCGTGCCGAAGACCATGCCCCGCGCGGCCTTTTCGGTGGCGAGGCAGGCGCCCATCGGGAATCCGCCGCCGATGCCCTTGGCCGTCGCCATGATATCGGGCAGCACGCCATACTGTTCATAGGCATAAAGCGTGCCCGTGCGCGCCACGCCGCACTGCACCTCGTCGAACACCAGCATCAGGTCGTGTTCGTCGGACAGGTCGCGCAGGCCCTTGATGAACGCGTCGGAGCCATCGCGGATGCCGCCTTCGCCCTGGATCGGTTCGACCAGGAAGCCGGCCGTGTTGGGGCCGATCGCGGCTTTCGCGCCTTCCAGATCGTCGAACTCGACGTACTTGAAGCCGGGCAGCAGGGGCAGGAAGCCCTTGTGCATCTTGTCCTGATTCGACGCGCTGATCGTGGCCATCGTGCGGCCGTGGAATGCGTTCTTGAACGTGATCAGCTCGAACTTGTGATCGTCGCCGGCATGCTGGTGATAGGCACGCGCGGTCTTGATCGCGCATTCCACCGCCTCGGCGCCCGAATTGGTGAAGAACACAGTATCGGCGAACGTCAGATCGACCAGCCGCTGCGCAAGATGCTCGCCCTGCGGGCTGCCATAGAGGTTCGACACGTGCATCAGCGTCGCCGCCTGCTGCTGAATCGCGCCGATCAGGTGCGCGTTCGAATGGCCGAGCAGGTTGACGGCGATGCCGCTGGCGAAATCGAGATAACGGGTGCCGTTCTCGTCAATGAGATGGCAGTGCTCCCCTCGCACAGGTCGCACGCCGCACCGGGGATAGACGGGCATGAGCGGTGTGATCGACATGGGCAGCTCCTGTTTCATTCACGCAAATCGGAAGACGGGAATCGCAAACGACAAATGGCGGCCGACTGGCCGCCATTTGCGCGCGTTTATTGTGTTGCAGGCCCCCGGTCAAATGCCGGGGGCGGTGCGGACCGGATCAATCCTGACGCGGCACCAGGTTGACCGCCGAGTACTTGCCTCGTCGATCGACCTCGAGATCGAATTCCAGCTTGTCGCCTTCATTCAGCTCGCGCATGCCCGAACGCTCCACAGCGCTGATGTGCACGAACGCGTCCGGCTGGCCGTCATCACGCGTGATGAAGCCGAAGCCCTTCATCGCGTTGAAGAACTTGACCGTGCCTGTCGCCTTTTCGCCCGTCAGTTCGCGCTGCGGCGCGGCCGGCTTGGAAGCAACCTCGATCACGTCGCCGACGACCTGAAGGTCCGCCGCCGAAATCTTGCCGCCGCGATCGACCAGGTTGAATTCGAGTTCCTGACCTTCGGCCAGGCCTTCCAGCCCGGCGCGTTCAACCGCGCTGATGTGCACGAAAACGTCTTCGCCGCCTTCGTCGCGCTGGATGAAGCCAAAGCCCTTCTGGGCATTGAAGAACTTCACCTTGCCCTTGCCGGTGCCGACGACCTGCGCGGGCATGCCGCCGCCACGGGGGCCGCCGAAGCCGACACCACCGCCGCCGCCGCCGAAGCCGCCGCCACGGTTGCCACCGCCGCCGAAGCCACCGCGATCACCGCCGCCGAAGCCGCCGCCACGGTTGCCGCCGCCGAATCCGCCGCGGTCACCACCGCCGAATCCGCCGCGGTCACCACCGCCGAATCCGCCACGATCGTAACCGCCGCCGAAGCCGCCGCCACCGCCGCTGTAGGGATCGAAATTGTCTTCGCCGAATCCGTCGCGCTTATCCCGTCCGCGACCCCGCCGCCCTCTGTCAAAACCCATAAACTTCAATAGACCTTCGTTCCGCCCCTGCTTTCCCCGGCGCCGCGGGCCGGATGCGGAGACCGGCGGCACGACAAGGAATCCGCGCCGGACAAAAGGCCGACCTTCTTCATTGCACTCATCTCTATAGCGAAGAAAAAGCCATAGCGCGAATGGAATCGGCAAAAGAGACCGGATTTCCGGGAACTTTCGTTGATCCGCCGTTTCGGAGGCAATTTTTCCGATCCCGGAGGCGGCTGCGAATGCTTGCTCTTGGCCAGTGGTTTGGGCAGAAGCACTGTCAATTGCGTGCCGTTTCGGAGGGCGAGCCGGCGCGATCACCTGCAGGAGTCCTGCCACGACCGGCATTCGCCGTCGTCAGCCTCAATCCGGGAGTAGGCGCCGTTGTTCCGCAAGATCGATGATCGCACTTATGCCAGTCCGCAGATCACGGTGGCGGACGTGGCCGAGGCGAAAGCGCTGGGAATCGCCGTGATCATCAACAACCGTCCCGAGGACGAATCCGACGATCAGACGCCGGGTGCCGCGATCGAGGCAGCCGCGCGCGAGGCCGGGATCGCCTATCACGCGATCCCCGTGACGCACGCGGGCTTCGCCGCCTGGCAGGTGGAAGCGATGCGCAAGGCGCTGGACGAGGCGGGCGACCAGCCAGTGCTCGCCTACTGCCGATCCGGTACCCGCTCCACGCTGCTGTGGGCGCTGGCCGAGGCGGCGGCTGGCCGCAATCCGTCGCGGATCGCGGCGGGTGCGGCCGGCGCGGGGTATGACATCACACCGGTTCGCGCGCAGGTCGATATGCTCGCGGCGCAGGCCGGCTGAGCCGGGACAGCGATCGTGAAAGTGGTGCAGGCGTTTCTTGCCCAGCCCGGCGTGCTTCTCGTGCTCAAGACGCTGGCTTCGCTGGTCGGGGTGCTGCTCGTGGTGCAACTTGCGCGCTGGATGAATCTGGGCGGCGACGTGCGGATTCGCGACGAGGATCACGCGGGCGCGCTGGCCGACGAGGCGATGTGCGGCTTCGTGCCGGTGGCGGTCGGGCTCGACAAGGCGCGGATCGGCGCGCTGGTGCGCGATGCGCAGGGCAGAGTCATGCTGATTCGCCGCCATGGCAGCCACTTCGCCGCGCGCCTTCTGGAAAGCCACGCCGGCGTTCGGCTCGACCAGCAGTTCCTGACCGTTTCCACCGGGGACAGTCGTTTCGGCACGATCACGCTCAACCTCGGCCCCGATGCGCAGGCCTGGGCGGCAAGCCTCCGCCGGCTGGAAGGATAGGGCCATGACGCCGGACATCCATCCTTTCGATATCGTGACTTACGCGGTGCCATTCTTCATCCTGGCGATGATCGCGGAAATGGCGTGGGCGCGCCGCCGCGCGCCCGAAGCCTATGAACCGCGCGATACCTGGACCTCGCTGGCGCTGGGGCTGGGCAGCACGGTTGCCGGCGCGCTGACCGCCGGGGTGGTCTATGCCGCCGCGATGGCGCTTTACCAGCACCGCGTGGCAACGATGCCGTTCGCCTGGTGGGCCTGGATTGCGTGCTTCGTGCTCGACGATTTCAACTATTACTGGGCGCATCGCACCGGGCATCGCATCCGCTGGTTCTGGGCCAGCCACGTCAACCACCATTCGAGCCAGCATTACAACCTGTCCACCGCGCTGCGGCAGACCTGGACCGGCTTTTTCGCGCTGTCGTTCGTGTTCCGCATCTGGCCGGCGCTGCTCGGCTTTCACCCGGCGATGCTGGTGACGGTCGGGGCCGTGAACCTGGTTTACCAGTTCTGGATTCACACCGAGGCGATCGGCCGGATGCCGCGCTGGTTCGAGGCAGTGTTCAACACGCCGTCGCATCACCGGGTCCACCATGCAACCAACCCGGTTTATCTCGATCGCAACTATGCCGGGGCGCTGATCGTGTGGGATCGGCTGTTCCGGACGTTCCAGCCCGAACTGGAGGGCGAACGCATCCGCTACGGCATCGTCCGCCAGCTCGGCACGTTCGGCGTGATGTGGTCAGTGTTCCACGAATGGGCGGGCATGTTGAAGGACTTCGCGGTTGCGCCGCTGCGCTACAAGCTGGCCTACCTCTTGCGCGAGCCGGGATGGAGCCACGATGGCAGCCGGGACACGTCCGACCGCATCCGGGACCGCTGGCGCGAACGGGAAGACGGAACGGCCTAGGGCCGTGCGCTTGGATTGAGGCCCCATGCGGCGTGGATAAATGCAGGAGCGAGAGGAGCGACCGAGAATGGGCGACAACCGTCAAGACCCCCTATAAGCCTCTCCATCTTCCCCCGTCATGCCAGCGTAGGCTGGCATCTCTGGCCTCAGGCAATCCGGCATGAGATCCCGGCCTTCGCCGGGATGACGGGATTTGATTTTGGGCGATGGGCTCTAGATCGAAAGCCCGTCGCGCAGCAGGTCTGCGGCCACCCCGGCGATGTCCTCCACCGGGCGGCTGGCGTCCCATACGCCGAAGCGCAGGCCCAGGAATACGTTCATGCCCATCAGCGCCCAGGCCCGCACTTCCTGATCGCCTGCGCGCAGCGTGCCCTGGGCGACGCCATCGTCCAGGCGCGCGGCGATGCGCTGTGCGGTGCCTTCGTAGTGCGCGCGGTAGCTTTGCGGATCGGCGAACTCCGCCTCGTCGATGATGCGGTAGATTTCCTTGTGCTCGCGCGCGAAGCGCAGGAAGCCTTCCAGCGCCTCGCGCTCGCGCACCAGCCCTGTTGCTCCCGCGCTGACGGCCGCGGCCGCGGTGGTGGCGACACGGGCGGACATGTCGCGCACCAGCGCGGTGAAGATCGCGTCCTTCGAATCGAAATAGGTATAGAAGCTGCCGAGTGCCGTTCCCGCGCGGCGGGTGATCCCGCTGATCGAGGCTTCGTGGAAGCCGCGTTCGCCGAACTCGGCCGCCGCGGCATCGAGCAGGCGCCGCAGCGTTTCCCGTCCGCGCGCGGTACGCGGAGCCTTGCCGGGGCTCGCCTTTTCCGGATCTACCGACACCCTGCTCTCCCATCCGTGGCCGATCGTCCCTCCGATCGCCCGAGCCCGGTCCTTAGTGCCGGGGCTGTTGCGCTTTCGCCACGTCCTATCGATGGATTCGATCCGCCTCAAATGAAAAGTTGAAACATGGTTCAACTTTCAATATCGGTTCGGGCAGACGGGCCTTTCATCGGTCCGTGAGAGGGAGCCTGATCCATGAACCGTTTTCGCGTGCGCGCCCTTGCGGCCGCTACCACCGCGCTTGTTGCGCTGCCCGCCATGCCCGCTTTCGCGCAGGAAGCCGCTGCATCTGAAGCTTCGGCGAATGATTCGGGCGAAATCGTCGTCGTCGCCCGCAAGCGCGAGGAACGCCTGGTCGACGTGCCCATCGCCATCACCGCCCTGTCCACCGAAGGGCTGGAAAAGGCCGGCGCCAAGGATCTTTCCGGCGTTCAGGGCGCGATCCCCAACGTGAACATCGTGCAGGGGCGCGGCTCGGCCTCGTCCGCCAATTTCTACATCCGCGGCATCGGCCAGCCCGATGCGCTGCAGACCTTCGACCCTGCCGTCGGCGTCTATGTCGATGGCGTCTATCTCAGCCGCATCCAGGGCGCGCTGCTCAACCTGTTCGACGTGCAGCGCGTGGAAGTGCTGCGCGGGCCGCAGGGCTCGCTTTACGGCAAGAACACCATCGGTGGCGCGGTCAACGTGGTGTCGAAGAAGCCTGATCTGGACACGATCCGGGGCGAGGGCGCCTTCACTTATGGCCGCTTCAACGAAGTGACCGCCAAGGGCTATGTCACCGCGCCGCTGGTGACCGACAAGCTCGCGCTGTCGCTGGCCGGGGTCTATGACAAGCGCGACGGCATCGTCACCGATCCCGCCACCGGCAAGAAGTACAACGATCGCGACAACCTGTCGGGCCGCGCGATTCTGCGCGCCAAGCCGTCCGACCGGGTCGAGGTGCTGATCTCGGGCGACTACACCCGCCAGCGCAACGCGCTCACGCTGGGGCAGGCCACGGCCAACCTTATCGGCTTCAATTACAATTCCACGTTCACCAGCGTCACGCCGTTCGTCATCGCCACGGCGCCGACGGGCCGATACAACTACACGGCATCCACCAGCTTCAAGAACGGCGAAGGCCAGCGGCTCGATCACTGGGGTCTTTCGGGCACGATCAATGTCGATCTGACCGACAACCTCCAGCTCACCTCGATCACCGCTTATCGCAAGCTGAAGACGAACTTCTACGTCGATATCGATGCCACGGCGGCGGAAGTGGGCGATGTGTTCGTGGGCACGCGCCAGCACCAGTTCAGCCAGGAACTGCAGCTCAAGCTGGATACCGAAAAGCTGAAGGGCGTGGTCGGGCTCTACTTCCTCGACGAACAGGTCAATTCGCACCAGGAAGCCTATGCCGACAGCTACCTCCAGTATGTCGGCACGCCGCTGAACTTCCTGCGCACGATCGATGACCGGCAGAACACCAAGAGCTATGCCGCGTTCGGCCAGCTGACCTACAACTTCACCGAGAAGCTCGCGCTGACGGCGGGCCTGCGCTACACGCACGAGAAGAAGAAGTACTTCCGCACCACGACGGCAACGACCACCAGCCCGGTGTTCCCGGCGATCCGCATCGTCAGCACGTTCGCGTTCCCCACCAGCCTGCCGGCGCCGTACAACACGCTCGACGAAGTCAGCTATGATGCGTGGACGCCATCGGCCACGCTCAGCTACAAGCCGACCACCAACACACTGGTCTATGCCTCGGCCAGCCGGGGCTTCAAGTCGGGCGGTTTCAACGGCCGCGTCAACAGCCTGGCCGACGTGACGCTGGCGGTGAACGGCACCACGCAGATCGTGCCGACGTTCAAGCCGGAAACGGTGTGGACCTATGAAGCCGGCGCCAAGGGCACGTTCCTGGACGGGCGCGTCTCGCTGTCGGCGGCGGCGTTCTATTCCGACTACAAGGACTTCCAGGCGCGCGTTGGCGGCGGCAACACCGGCATCAACGGCGGCAGCTTCCCCGTCATCAACGCCGGCAAGCTGCGCATCCAGGGCTTCGAGTTCGAAGCGGCGGTGCGCCCGTCTACACCGCTGACGCTGACCGCGTCGGTCGGCTATCTCGATGCCAAGTACAAGGAGTTCAACGACGGCCGTCGCGCGCCTTCGTTCAGCTGCAACCCCACCGGCACGAAGATCACCTGCAAGCCGGCCTTCGCGCCGCCGCTCACCATGCGCATCGGCGCGGACTACCGCATTCCGCTGGGCGAAGCCTCGCTTAGCTTCGGCGGTGATGTCCGTTTCGTCGATAAGCAGTACCTTTCGGTCGACAACCGTCCCGGCCTGACCGAGGACGGCTATCTGCTGGGCAATGTCTATGCCCAGCTCGATTACGACCGGTTCTACCTGCGCGGCATGGTCAAGAACGTGGGCAACGCGCTCTACAAGACCGACGGGCAGGAGTTCAGCTCGGTGGGCAACATCCAGACCGTGTACTACGGCGATCCGCGCACCTGGAATCTCACGCTCGGCGTGCGCTTCTGACGCACGCGATCCCCGGCGCCCCTTTCCCCCTCCTCTCCTCCCTCGGCGGAAGGGGCGCCAACGGTGCCGGTGGTTCGCCCGCAAGCTGGCCCATGCGCAAAGGCCGGAAGCAGGTGACCCTGCTTCCGGCCTTTCCTCTCGGGGAACTGTCGAGCGGTTCTAGCTGGCGAGGCGCAGCGATCCGGCTGCCGGCGCTTCCGCTACCGGCTGATCGGGCCAGATGCCGCGGGTATCATACACCGCCTTGCCGCTGCGTTCGGCCAGCGGCACCACGCGGAACACGTCGTGATCGACCAGCACGATCAGCACGCCGCAATCCTCCAGCGCGGTGTCGAGGTCGATCAGCGCGGCGCCGGTGTCGGTGAACTCGATCGGCAGGGCGGAGGCATAGGGTTCGACCACGCTGATGCGATCGCCGAACCGGCGCGCCAGCGTCGCCGCGACATAGCGGGCCGGGCTTTCGCGGAAATCGTCGATGTTGGCCTTGAAGGCGAGGCCGAGGCAGGCGACCTTCTCGCCCGGATGCGCTTCCAGCAGCGCGGTGGCCTTGGCGATCACGTGGTGCATCTTGCCGTCGTTCACTTCGCGCGCGGTGCGGATCAGCGGCGTCTGTTCGGGCGCGCCGTGCACGATAAACCATGGGTCAACCGCGATGCAGTGCCCGCCCACGCCCGGGCCGGGCTGCAGGATGTTGACGCGCGGATGGCGGTTGGCCAGCCGGATCACTTCCCACACGTCCAGCCCCATCTTGTCCGCCACCACCGACAGTTCGTTGGCGAAGGCGATGTTGACGTCGCGGTAGGCGTTCTCGACCAGCTTGGTCATCTCGGCCGAACGGGCATCGGTGGTCACGCAGGTGCCGCGCACGAAGCGCTTGTAGAAGGCCAGCGCCTTGCGCGCGCAGCGTGGGGTGATGCCGCCGATCGAACGGTCGTTGTTGGTCAGTTCTTCCAGAATGCGGCCCGGCAGCACGCGTTCGGGGCAGTAGGAGATCGAGACGTCGGGCGTTTCGCGCGTCAGGCCCGGAAACTTCAGGTCCGGGCGCAGGCCGGCCATCAGATCGCGCATCTTCTCGGTCGTGCCCACCGGAGAGGTGGATTCGAGGATGACGGCATCGCCCGCCTTCAGCACGGCGGCCACTTCGGTCGCCGCCGCCAGCACATAGGAGATGTCGGGCGTGTGGTGCTCGTCCTTCTCGAAGGGCGTGGGCACCGCGATCACGAACACGTCGGCAGGCTCGATCCGCGTGGAAGCGCGCAGCAGGCCGCGCTGGACCACGCCATGCACCAGCCCGTCGAGATCGACTTCCTCGATATGGATTTCGCCGCGGTTGATCGTTTCGACCACGCGTTCCGACACGTCGAGGCCCAGCACCCGGCAGCCCGCGCGGGCGATGATGGCGGCGGTGGGCAGGCCGATATAGCCCAGTCCGACAACACAGACGTCGGGCTTCGCTTCACCGGCTTTGAGGTTACCGGGCTGGTTCGACATGTCCCAAAAGCTCCACGATGCGGCGCGATGTCTGCCCATCCCCGAACGGGTTGTGGGCGCGCGCCATGGCCGAATAGGCAGCCTTATCGTCGAGCAGGGTGAAGATTTCGGAAACGATACGGTCCGCATCGGTTCCAATCAGCCTGGCCGTGCCGGCGGCCACGCCTTCCGGCCGTTCGGTCGTCTCGCGCATGACCAGCACCGGCTTGCCCAGCGCGGGCGCTTCCTCCTGCACGCCGCCGCTGTCGGTCAGCATGATCTCGCTGATCGCCAGCAGCCGCGCGAAGTGCGGATAGTCCAGCGGCTCGATCATCGCCACGTTGGCAAGGCCGGCCAGCGCCGCGTCCATCACCTTGCGCACGTTGGGGTTGGGATGGACGGGGAAGATCAGCGCCACGTCCTCGCGCGCGGCGATGCGGCGGATCGCTTCGGCAATGTTTTCCAGGCCGCCGCCGAAGTTCTCGCGCCGGTGGCTGGTCACGCCGATGATCCGCTTGCCGGCAAAGCGCGCTTCCAGTTCGTCGAGGCCTGCCGCCAGCGCCGGTTCGGCGGCGATCCGCGCGGTGATCCATTGCAGCGCGTCGATCACGGTATTGCCGGTCACATGGACCGTGTCGGCGGAGACGCTTTCGGCATGGAGCGCCGCGGCGGAAGTTTCGGTGGGGGCGAAATGGAGCGCCGCGATCGAGCCGATGATCTTGCGGTTCACCTCTTCCGGCCAGGGATGGTAGATGTTGTGGCTGCGCAGTCCGGCCTCGATATGCGCCACCGGCAGTTTGCGGTAATAGGCTGCCAGCGCGCCGGCCATGGCCGTGGCGGTATCGCCCTGGACCATCACCCAGTCCGGCTGTTCGGCGTCCATCACCCGGCCCAGCCCGGTCAGCAGCGCGGCGGTCAGCCCGTCGAGCGTTTGATCCGGGCGCATCAGGTCCAGATCGTGATCGGGCACGATCCCCGCGATTTCCAGCACCTGGTCCAGCATGCCCCGGTGCTGCGCCGAAACGCAGGTCACCACGCGAAAGCGCGCGTCCGCGCGCAGGGCGTGGATTACGGGAAACACCTTGATGGCTTCGGGGCGGGTGCCGAATACGACGAGGACGGTCTTGGTCATCGGCACGCTCCTATCATCCAGTCGTTAAACCCGTGTTATGGGGCCGTCGGTGCGGCAACCGTCTTGCGGTATGAATTGGCGCCGATCCGCCGGCAAATCGCGCCGGGCCATTAACTACGAAATAAGAGCCTTGGCCTAAAGCGGGCACACAGCGGCGTGCGCGCCGCGCGAAGGAAAGGCTTGCCTGTGACTGCCATGTACCCGCCGATTGCCGCCACGCCACAGCCCCGGGCCGATGGTTCCGTCTCTGCGGCGACAAGGGTGACCGTGGTGGGGCTGGGCTATGTCGGGCTGCCGCTGGCGGTGGCGCTGGCGCGGCAGTTCTTCGTTACCGGCCTCGATATCGATCGCCGCCGCATCGCCGAACTTTCCGAAGGGCACGACCGCACGGGCGAGATCGAGGCCGGGCAGCTTTCGCTCTCGGGTCTCGGGGTCACCAGCGATGCGCAGGTCTGCCCGCCCAGCGACTTCTACATCGTGACCGTACCGACCCCCATCGACGCGGCGAATCGCCCGGACCTGCGCCTTGTCGAGGCCGCCTCGCGCACGGTCGGCGCGCTGCTGCCAGCCGCCGTGCAGGAAGGGCGCGCACCGGTGGTGGTGTTCGAAAGTACGGTCTATCCGGGGGTAACGGAGGAGATTTGCGGGCCATTGCTGGAAGAGGCGTCGGGGCTCGTCTGCGGCCGGGATTTCTTTCTCGGTTACAGCCCCGAACGGATCAATCCGGGCGATCGCGAACATACCATCGACCGGATCACCAAGGTGGTATCGGGGCAGACGCCCGAGGTGCTCGACCGGGTTGCCGATCTCTATGGCGCGATCACCAGCGGCGGCGTGTTCCGCGCCGCCTCGATCAAGGCGGCCGAAGCGGCCAAGGTGATCGAGAACGCCCAGCGCGACATCAACATCGCGTTCATGAACGAGATTGCGCAAATCTTCTCGAAAATGGATATTTCCGTGTGGGACGTGCTCGAAGCGGCGCGCACCAAGTGGAACTTCCTGCCGTTCACGCCCGGGCTCGTCGGCGGGCACTGCATCGGCGTTGACCCGTACTATCTCTCGCACCGGGCCGAGGCGCTGGGTCACGATCCGCAGGTCATCCTTGCCGGGCGCGGCGTCAACGATACCATGGCGCAATGGGTGGCGGACGAACTGCACGCCAAGCGCGGCGGGGCTGCTGGCAGCGTGCTGGTGCTGGGGCTGACCTTCAAGGAAAACGTGCCCGATCTGCGCAATTCCAAGGTCGCCGATGTCGTGCACGCCCTGGCGGGCATGGGGCACGCGGTCACGGTGCATGATCCGATGGCCGATGCCGGCGAGGCGCGGCACGAATACGGGCTGGACCTCTCCGCTGATGCGCTGGAACGGACTTACGATCTTGTCCTCCTTGCCGTGCCGCATCAGGCCTATCTGGCAATGGGCGAAGATGCGATCGCGGCGCTCGTTGCGCCCGGAGGCACGCTGGCGGATCTCAAGGGCATTCTGAACGGCAAGGCGGACTGGAGGCTCTGACCGTGCGGAACGCGGCAGACTTTGCCTGTTCGCCAGCGTTGTCCCCAACCTGCTTTGACTGACATATGGATCGGCCCCCGGCCTGGGGCCTGGAGAACACGATGCGCGTACTGGTTACCGGCGTTGCCGGCTTCATCGGCTTTTCGCTGACGCAGAAACTGCTCGCTCGCGGCGATACGGTCATCGGGATCGATTGCGTGAACGATTACTACGACCTGCGGCTCAAGGAAGCGCGACTGGCCCGGCTCAAGGAACTGGGCGGGAATCGTTTCACGTTCCTGAAGGCGGATTTCGCGGACATGGCAGGGGTGACCATCGCCCTGGATGGCCTGGAGTTCGAACGGATCGTCCATCTCGGCGCGCAGGCCGGGGTGCGTTACTCGATCGAAAATCCGCATGCCTATGTGCAGTCGAACCTGGTCGGCCATCTCAACTTGCTGGAAATCGGCCGCCACCGCGGGGTCGAGCATATGGTCTATGCCAGCTCCAGTTCGGTCTACGGCGGCAATGAGAAGCTGCCGTTCTCGGTCGATGATCGCGTCGATCATCCGCTGTCGCTCTATGCGGCCACCAAGAAGGCGGACGAACTGATGAGCGAGACTTACGCGCATCTCTATCGCCTGCCGCTCACCGGGTTGCGGTTCTTCACGGTCTATGGTCCGTGGGGGCGCCCGGACATGATGATGTGGATCTTCACGCGCAAGATTCTCGCCGGCGAACCGATTCCGGTGTTCAACCATGGCGATATGTACCGCGATTTCACGTATATCGATGATATCATCGCCGGCGTCATCGCGTGCCTCGACAATCCTCCGCCCGACGATGGCTTGCCCAAGGCCGGTGGCAGCCTCAAGCCGCACCGGCTCTACAACATCGGCAACCATCGTTCCGAACACCTGATGAAGGTGGTCGAGATTCTCGAGGCGGAATGCGGCCGCAAGGCGCAGGTCGAACTGCTGCCGATGCAGCCGGGCGATGTGCGCCAGAGCTTTGCCGATATCGACGCCATCGCGAACGACCTGGGTTATCAGCCCACCACCAGCATCGACGTCGGCGTGCCCAACTTCGTGGCGTGGTACAAGCAGTACCACGGCCTCTGAGGGTGCGCCTCTAGGGTCAGGACCCTAGGGGTGTGCAAACACGCCGCAGGCGATGCGGCCGCCGCTGTTGCCGCTGGGGTCGGTCTTGTAGTCGTCCGGCCCCGCGTGGATGACGATGGCGGTGCCGTCCGGGTCGAACACGCGGGCATCGAAATCGGCGCGCGCCACGCTGACCGGCACGGTCAGTTCGCCGGTGCCGTCGTCCTTCACGATCAGGTTGGGCAGATCGCCGAGATGGGGGCCGGCGGGGTTTTCTGTGCCATGCTGATGCCCGGCCGGATTGAGATGACCGCCAGCGGTCGTGAAGCCGGGGGCTTCGCAACGCCCTGTCGTATGCAGGTGGGCGCCATGTGCGCCGGCCGGTAGGCCCGATGCGGTTAGATGCAACAGGATACGATCGCCGCTGGTCACCAGTTCCGCACGCCCTGCGGGATGGCCGTCCGCCGTCGCCAGCGGGGCGGCTGCAAGAACCGTTGATGTGGCCGCCTGTCCCGTCGTGGTGCAGGCGGTCAGCGTCATCAGGGAAACGGCGGTCAGCGACAGCGGTGTAAGCGAACGGGTCAAGCGGATCATGTCTGGCCTCCTGGGCATGGTGCCTTGTCAGCCATAACGAAAAAGGGGCCGGATTGCTCCGACCCCTCGTTCGATTTCGGCAAAAAGCCTGAAATTACATGCCCGAACCCGGACCGTAGGTGATTTCCACGCGACGGTTCTGGAGTTCACGGACGCCGTCCGCGGTCGGAACGCGCGGGTTGGCTTCACCGAAGGCCTGGCTGGTGATCGAACCATCCGGAATACCGTGCGAGGTGAGGTACGCACGGACCGAGGTGTTACGACGAGCCGAGAGGCCGAGGTTGTACTTCGGCGTGCCCGAACGGTCGGTGTAACCGGCCAGCATGATCGGCACGCTGTTGCAGTTGCCATACGCGGTGATCGCGTTGTCGAGGATGGTCGCTGCTTCCGGCGTGATGTCCGACTTATCCCAGTCGAAGAACACGATGTACGGACCCTTGTTGCACACGGCCACCGGCGGAGGCGGCGGAGGCGGCGGGGGAGGCGGCGGCGGGGGCGGGG
>NZ_RQSI01000034.1:0-42401 GCF_003856955.1 Novosphingobium sp. LASN5T | reverse complement strand
TCGGTGCATCGCGCGCCGCTGTCGACGCGGGCTATGTGCCCAACGACTACCAGGTGGGCCAGACGGGCAAGATCGTCGCCCCCGAAGTCTACATCGCCGTCGGCATCTCCGGCGCCATCCAGCACCTTGCCGGCATGAAGGATTCCAAGACCATCATCGCCATCAACAAGGACGAGGACGCCCCCATCTTCCAGGTCGCCGATATCGGCCTCGTGGGCGACCTGTTCACGCTGGTGCCGGAACTGACCGGCAAACTCTGAACGCCGCTCCGTTTCAAGGAGACACGAAGGCCCCGCGCGCTGCGCGGGGCCTTTTGCGTTGGGCGCGCGGCGCTGCCCACCCCCCAGCCCCTCCCGCCAGCGGGAGGGGAGCGGTGCTTGCGCCGCCGTAGCGAGGTGGGCTTTGGATGATCGCCCAAGGAAAAGGGCCGGGAAGGTTTCCCCTCCCGGCCCCGATCCTGTGTTCGGACTGAACGGTATCGGACTTAGAAGTCCATGCCGCCCATGCCGCCCATGCCACCGCCCATCGGCGGCATCGCGGGCTTGTCGTCCGGCTTTTCGCTGATCGCCGCTTCGGTGGTGATCAGCAGGCCGGCGACCGAGGCAGCATCCTGCAGCGCGGTGCGGACGACCTTGGTCGGGTCGATCACGCCAGCGGCCTTCAGGTTTTCATAGACGTCGGTCGCGGCGTTGAAGCCGATGCCTTCGTCCGTCTGGTCGAGCAGCTTGCCGGCGACGACGGCGCCATCGTGGCCCGCGTTTTCAGCGATCTGCTTGACCGGGGCGGTGATCGCCTTGCGGACGATGTCCACGCCACGGGTCTGGTCTTCGTTGGCGCCGGTCAGGCCGTCGAGCGCGCGGGTGGCGTAAAGCAGCGCCGTGCCGCCGCCCGTGACGATGCCTTCTTCCACCGCAGCGCGGGTGGCGTGCAGGGCGTCGTCAACGCGGTCCTTGCGTTCCTTCACCTCGACTTCGGTCGCACCGCCGACCTTGATCACGGCCACGCCGCCAGCAAGCTTGGCCAGGCGTTCCTGCAGCTTCTCGCGGTCGTAGTCGCTGGTGGTGACTTCGATCTGGGCGCGGATCTGTTCGACGCGGGCCTTGATCTCGTCCGCCGAACCGGCGCCGTCGACGATCGTGGTGTTGTCCTTGTCGATGGTGACCTTCTTGGCCTGGCCGAGCATGGCGAGCGTGACGCTTTCCAGCTTGATGCCGAGGTCTTCCGAGATCATCTCGCCGGCGGTCAGCGTGGCGATGTCGCCCAGCATGGCCTTGCGACGGTCACCGAAGCCGGGCGCCTTGACGGCGGCGATCTTGAGGCCGCCGCGCAGCTTGTTGACCACGAGGGTCGCCAGCGCTTCGCCTTCGATGTCTTCGGCGATGATCAGCAGCGGACGGCCCGACTGCACCACCGCTTCGAGGATCGGCAGCATCGCCTGCAGCGACGACAGCTTCTTCTCGTGGATCAGGATGTACGGGTTTTCGAGTTCGACCGTCATCTTGTCCGGGTTGGTGATGAAGTAGGGCGAGAGATAGCCGCGGTCGAACTGCATGCCTTCGACGACATCGAGTTCGAATTCGAGGCCCTTGGCCTCTTCCACGGTGATCACGCCTTCCTTGCCGACCTTTTCCATCGCTTCCGCGATCTTCTGGCCGACTTCGACATCGCCGTTGGCCGAGATGATGCCGACCTGCGCGATTTCAGCCGAACCGGCGACCGGGGTCGAACGGGCCTTCAGGTTTTCGACGACCTTGGTCACGGCGATGTCGATGCCGCGCTTCAGATCCATCGGGTTGATGCCGGCGGCAACCGACTTCATGCCTTCGCGCACGATAGACTGGGCAAGCACGGTCGCGGTGGTGGTGCCGTCACCGGCCTTGTCGTTGGCCTTGCTGGCCACTTCGCGCAGCATCTGCGCGCCCATGTTCTCGAACTTGTCCTTGAGTTCGATTTCCTTGGCGACCGACACACCGTCCTTGGTGATGCGCGGCGCGCCGAAGCTCTTGTCGATCACGACGTTGCGGCCCTTGGGGCCGAGCGTGACCTTCACCGCGTCGGCGAGGATATCGACGCCCTTGAGGATGCGTTCGCGCGCGTCGCGCGAAAAGCGTACTTCCTTGGCAGCCATTTCGGTTTCCTTTGAATATCTGGACGGGAAAGAGGACTATCTTCAGCCGATGACGCCGAGGATGTCCGATTCCTTCATGATGAGGAGGTCTTCACCGGCGACCTTGACTTCGGTGCCGGACCACTTGCCGAACAGCACGCGATCGCCAACCTTGACGTCAAGCGGCGTGATCGTGCCGTTTTCAGCGCGGGCGCCGGTGCCGGTGGCGACGATTTCGCCTTCAGCAGGCTTTTCCTTGGCGCTGTCGGGGATGATGATCCCGCCGGCGGTCTTTTCCTCGGCTTCGACGCGGCGCACCAGCACGCGATCGTGCAGCGGACGGAAACTCATGGGTTGCTCCCTCTTCCAAAAATACGAACCTCGCTTGGCACTCTCACGGGGAGAGTGCCAGCGGGCGGGATATGGGTGAGGGGCGGTGGAGCGTCAACAGGGGGCGGGCAGATTTTTTTGCGTCCCCTGCGCCGGCTCGGCACATCCGCACGGCACACCCTTGCGGCGGCATCAGCCGGGCGTCAGCAGACCCAGCCGCTCGCGCCGGTGCCAGCGCCAGAGCATCAGCGCCGCGACGACGATCAGTCCGATCATCAGGCCAAGCCACACGCCCACCCCGCGCAGCGGGGTGAACAGGCCCAGTCCGATCGCCGTGCCCAACCCCGGCACCCAGTAGCCGAACAGCGCGATGCCCATGGGCACGCGCGTATCCTGGATGCCGCGCAGCAGCGCCGCGCCCACCGCCTGCGCGCCATCGAACAGCTGGAAGGCGGCGCAGACCACCATGTACTGCACTGCCAGCGCGACCAGCGCGGCGTTGGCCGGGGCATCGGGATCGATGTAGAGCCGCATGATCGCGCGCGGGGCCAGCAGCATGGTGCCGGCGGAGAGCAGCATGAACCCCATGCCCAGCGCGATCGCCACGCGGCCGGCCACGCCCACCGCGTGCCGGTCTCCCGCCCCGAACGCCAGGCCGACCCGGATCGTCGCCGCCTGCGACACGCCGAACGGCACCTGGAAGGCGATCGCGGCCAGCTGGAGCGCCACGGTATGCGCCGCCAGTTCGGTCTCACCGATCCGCCCCATCAGGAAGGCCGCGCCGTTGAACATGCCCGCTTCCGCCAGAATCGTGCCGCAGATCGGCAGGCCGACGCGCAGCACGCCGCCGAAACGCTTCCATTCCGGGCGCCACCAGCGGCCCAGCAGGCGATAGCGGTGCAGGCGCCGGTCGAACCGGATCACAGCCGCATAGGCCAGCAGCATGGCGACGGCGGTGACCACGCTGGACACGGCGGAGCCCGTCAGGCCCAGCGCCGGCATACCGAAGTGGCCGAACACGAAGATCCAGTTGCCCGTGGCGTTGACCACCACGGCAAGGCCGGTGATCGCAGTGCCGATGCCCGGCCGGCCCAGCGTGGCGACCACAGTGCGCAGCAGCGCCGCCAGGACCATCGGCAACGCCGCCCACATCAGCACGCGCAGGAACGGTTCAGCCAGCGCGATAACCGCTTCCTGCTGCCCGGTCAGCCGCATCAGCGGCCCGCCCAGCAGACACACACCCATCGCGCAGATTGCCGCGAGAATGCCGACCCATGCGGCCATGCGCGTGGTCCGGCGCACTTCGCGCACGGCGTGTTTGCGCTGCCCCAGCTCCGCCGCGATCAGCGGCGATGCCGCGCCGACGAGGCCCGTCAGGCTCCACATCAGCAAGCCGAACAGCGCGACCGACAGCGACGAAGCCGCCAGCGCTTCCGGCCCCAGCCGCGCGACGAACACCACGTCGACCGCGAACACCGCCATCTGCAGCAGGTTCGCGCCCACGAGTGGCGCGGCGAGCTTCAGCGTCGCGCGCAATTCGTCGATCCAGTGCAAAGGCGGCTTTTCAAACATGGAACACGGGCGCATAGGCGCGGCGCGGTCCCAAGGAAAGGCAAAGCTGCCTGTCCCGAACGCGGCTTTGCCCTGATGGAAAGGGTAGTTTGACATGAGAATGGTGGTGAAAAGCGCATGCGCGGCCGGACTGGCCCTGGCGCTTTCGGCCTGTGGCGGCGCGAAGCAGGAGGAGACGCCGGCTGGCGGCAGCGCCCCGGCGGATACGGCCGCTCCGGCCACGGCGGAAACCACGCCGGCAACCGCCGCCGATGGCGCGCCGATCGCCTTCGGCATCTGCAAGTCCTGCCATTCGGTCGAAAAGGGCAAGAACATGATCGGGCCAAGCCTGGCCGGGATCGTGGGCACCAAGGCCGGCGACGTCACGGGCTTCAGCTTCAGCCCGGCGCTGAAGGGATCGGGCCTGACCTGGGATGACGCCACGCTCGACAAGTGGCTGGAAAACCCGATGAAGCTCGTGCCCGGCACGCGGATGACCTATTCCGGCCAGACCGATCCGGCCAAGCGCAAGGCCATCATCGCCTATCTCAAGACGCTGAAATAGGCGGCTCGCGCTGCCGGAGGGCCGTCGCGGGAAGGCGCGGCGGCTCCCCCCTTCACAGGGCCTCCGCCCAGACGACGAAGCGCAGCGGCCCGTGCTCGGTCGCGCCGAAGGGATAGCACGTCACCAGCGCCAGCAGCGGCCGCGCGGGATTGCGGGGCGCGGCAAAGCCGTCCCAGCGCACCACCTGGAAGCTGGTGACGCGATAGCGCCGGTGCGCGCCGCCGATCGCCTGCACGTCGATTGCGTCACCTGCCCGCGCGTTCCGCAGGAAGGCGAAGTGCGTATCGCGGTGCGCGGCCAGGATCGTCACGTCCGCGCCCGCCCCGCTACCGCCGCCACCGTCGCGCCGGTTCGGCACCACGGTCGGCCCGAACGCCAGCGCCTGTCCCGATCCGCCCGAGAGCACAACGTCGCTCGCACCCAGCCGGGGCAGCGTGAGCCGCGCCACCGGCATCGTGTCCGCCCACGGCCACGGCCTGACCGGATGTCCTTCGGCCAGGCTCCGCGTGAACGCCCGGTCGAGCAGCACTTGCGCCACGCGCGCCTTGACCGGCACCGCCAGCCCCTGCGCCATCACCGCGAGACCGAGCGCGCAAAGCAGCGCGCCGCCGCCACGCAACAGGACGCGCGCCATGGCGCGCGTCCCTTTCGTCATCCGCCCGGCGGCGGTCATGCCCGGGCCTTCCGGCGCGTGCCCGCCAGCAGCAGCGCCACGCCCAGCAGCAGCGCCAGACTGCCCTTTTCCACCAGCGTCATATAGCCGGTGGCGGTGCGCGGCAGGGTAATCGCGTCGGCTTCGCCCGCTTCCGCGCCCGCCGCAGGAGGTGTAGCGTGGGCGGCCGCGCCGTTGAACAGCGTATCGAAATCCCAACCGGCCGGCAGCAGCAGCGGCAGTTCCTCGCGCGTCAGCCGCGCGCCGGCTGGCCGGGTCGGCGTTTCATCGACCGCGACCAGGCTCGTCTGCGAGGTGACGAGGATGTAGGCGAGGCCGAGTTCGGCGATCTGGCCGTCCGCCTGATCGTCCTCGGTCTCCCCGGCGGCGCGCGCGGCCTCGATCTCCGCGACGCGGCGGTTGGCCCAGAGCCGCGCTACGGCGGGGCTGTCCACGGCGGCGGACAGGTCCACCGTTTGCGACCACGGCTTGTCGCCGATCATGCCGCTGACTGTCAGGCGGCCGGACAGGTTTTGGCCCCGCCCCAGCAGCATCAGCGGTTCGCCGGCATAGAGATCGGGCAGACGGCGCGGCGTGAAATCGAGCGGCGCGCCATCGACCGTGACCGTGAGATCGCGCACCACTGGGGCCTTCAGGCGATCGAGCAGCGCGGTCATCTTCGCGTTCACTTCGCTGCCATCGCCGATGTTGGTGTAAGTGCCGCGCCCCGCTTCGGCCATGCGGCGCATCAGGAAATTGTTGGGCGCGGACCCGATGCCGACCATGAACACCCGGCTGCGCCCGCCGTGCGCGGCGATTTCCGCCATCATGTCCTTCTCGTTGGACAAGTCGCCATCGGTCAGGAAGATCACCTGCCGCACGCCCTGCTCGTTATTGGGCTCGTTATTGGGTGCGCCACCGGGCGTGGCGTCGACCAGCGCGGCCTTCAGCGCGGGCAGCATCTCGGTGCCGCCGTTGGCTTCCAGCCCTTCGGTAAAGCGGCGCGCGGTGGCGATCTGTTCGGGCGTGGCCGGCACGCTCTGTTCGAACAGTTGCGTCATCGTGTCGTCGAAGCGGATCACGTTGAAGCGGTCCTCCGGCCGCAGCGTGTCGAGCGCGTGGAGCAGGCTTTCCTTGGCCGCGTCCATCGATTGCCCGCCCATCGAGCCGCTGTTGTCGATGACGAACACCATCTCGCGCGGGGGAGCCTTGCCCTGCGGCAGGCGGGCCGGCGGCACGATCGAGGCCATCACGTAGTCCTTTCCATCGAGCGCCTGGCGGAAGAGGCTGAGCGTGGGATCGGCGCTGGCCGAGCGCCAGCGCAGTTCGAAATCGCGGTCGGCCGGAACCGCGCCATCGGCCAGCCGGATCGTGCGCGCCTGCGCGCCATCGTCGCTCACCGCGATCCGGTGATAGGGGCTGATGAGATTGGCGGGGACGAAGCCGGGCGTGAGATGGACCGTGATCGAGACGGGGTTGAGCCCCTTGCCCAGCGCGGGCGCGGCCAGCGGTGCGGTGACTTCGTCGATGTCCTTCGCCACGGCCGTTTCGGTGCGGGCGGGGTTTTCGGCGGTGGCCTGGGCTGGCACGTAGCGCGGCCCCACCACCAGCGGCAGGCGCAGAGCGAACTCGCCCGCCACCTGGCGGACCGGGGCCTGGTATTCGATCTGGATCAGCACCGTTTCGCCGGGGCCGACATTGGCCACGCTGTTGCGGAACATGTTGGGCCGCTCGGCTTCGACCAGGCCCGCCTTCTGCCCGCGTTCGCGCGCCTTTTCATAGATTTCGCGGGCTTCGGCGCGGCGCTTGATATGGCCCACGATCACACGGTCGCCCACCACCATCTTCAGGCTGTCGACCGCGCCGTCCTCAGGCAGGGGATAGAGGTAGGTCGCTTCCATCCAGCGGTCGCTGGTGTTGCGGAACGCTTGCGTCACGCGGACGCGGGCAATCGGGCCGCCGACCGTCACGTCCATGTCGGTGCCCAGCCGCACGGCGGGCAGGTTTTCCGCCACGCCCTTGCCGGATAGCAGCAGGGTGCCGCTGCCGATCGCATCTGCGTCGGCCGGGGCGTCTTCGGCCTGCAACCGGCCGGCCAGCAGCGTGCCGCCAACCACTGCCAGCAACAACGCCAGCGCCAGCGCGATCCGGCAGCGGGATCGGCCCGAAAGGAAAGATATGCGCGAGAGGACCATGACAGGCTCCATCATCAAGGGGAGCCTTCCCGTTAGGCGGCAGCGGCGCCGCACAGCCACGGGCAGTCCCCGCCAGTTTCGTCCGGTCGATCCGCACCGGTGCGGATCGTGGCGGGATCGCTTGACGGACTGTGCGGATATGTGCGCAGATGTCCGCAGTTTGACGCAAAGGACATGCCGTGCCCGAACCCGATGAAATGCGTGCCGCCGAAGGACACGCTATCGCCGCGCGGCTGCGCGAGGAGCTGGCGCGGCGGCGCATCTCGCGCCAGGCGCTGGCGGACATGGCGCGGATCAGTCTGTCCACGCTGGAAAAGGCGCTGTCGGGCAGTCGCCAGTTCACGCTGGCCACGGTGATCCGGCTGGAAGAGGCGCTGGGCACGCGCCTGCGCGATGGCGCGGCCGCGCCCGCAACGATGCCCGCGCCGGATACCGCGCCCGAGCACATGGGCGCCTACAGCCGCGCCGCCGTGCACTGGATCGAGGCGGACTACCTCACGCTGCGCGCCAGCTTCGGCGAACCGGGGGCGATCTATGCCTATGTCACGCGCATCTTCTGGGACGAAGCGGCAGGCCACCTGCGCTTTACTGAGGCCGAACGGATCGACGGCGCCTTCGCGCAGAAGGGGCACGTCTCGATGCCCAACCTTTCCGGCCACACCTACCTCGCCACCTGCGAGGCGGGGCAGCACCGGCTGATCACGCTGGGCCGGCCGACGCGCGATGGCTGCATGTTCGGCCTGCTGGCCACGCTGCACGCGGGCACCGGATCGCAGCTGATTCCCATCGCCAGCCCGGTGGCCTTCGTGCCGCGCGGGCAAACGAAAGAGTCCGGAACGGGTCTTGTTCGGCCCGGCGACCCCGCCTTCGCGGCGCTCCGCACCATCCTCGATCGCGCGTTAAGCGACGATTTCTGCCGCTTTCGGCAGTAGTCGGCACCGGCTCCGCGCCGGGCCTGACCGCCCCTCCGCGGCCAGGACCGGCGGCTTGCACCGATCCGGCGGGAAGGCTAGTCCGATCTGGAGCAACCCGGTATTTCCGGGCCTGGGACGGGATCATGGACATCGACGCACCCCCGGCACGACCCGGCCGTATCGCGCGGCTGGGGCGGCTGACCATCACGCGCAAATTCGTCGGGCTGAGCGTGACGCTGCTGGCGATCATGCTGGCGGCGGCGGTCTATGCCTTCGTCCAGTCCGCCAAGGTCAACCGCGAGACGGCGCTGCTGGTGGAAGTGCTGGAACCGCTCAAGCGCGAAGTAGCGACGATCGAGGAATTCGCGGCCGAGGAGGAACTCGCCAGCGAGCGAGCGCTGCGGTACGGCGGACCGCAAGTGCGCGATGCCGCGTTGCACGAAAGCTATCTCGAACGCTTCCGCGCGTTGAACACCCGCGTCGACAGCCAGCTCGGCCAGCTTGATACCCATATCAGCCGGTTCGAAACGATGCCGGTCTCCAACGATGTCGCCGTGTTCCTGGGCCGCCTGCAGCTGGAAAGCGAGGCCGTGCGGCGCGAACACGCCGCCTATCGCGCGGCGATGGACGCCTTTCTCGATCCCAAGGCCCCGGCGATGGTGGACGGCGTGCGCCTGCGCCAGAACACCGCAATGGACGCCGAACGGCGCGTGCTGGCCGCGATGGAGCGCATGTCGCGCGAGGCCTCCGTGCTCAGCGGCAAGGACGAACGCCAGCTGGAGGCGCTGGAGCGGCGCGGCTTTTTGGTGACGGTCGAGAACCTGATCCTTGCCGTCTTTGCCTTTCTGGCCGGCGCGGTCATCTCGGTGCTGCTGACCCGCCGGATGCTGACGCCGGTGCGCAGCCTGATCGCCGGTGCGGAGGAAGTGGGGCGCGGCAATCTCGAAGTCTCGCTGCCGGCCACGACGCACGACGAGCTGGGCCAATTGACCACGGCCTTTTCGGCGATGGTCGAGGAACTGCGGCAGAAGGTGGCGCTGAAAAACACCTTCTCCAGCTATATGGACCCGCGCGTGGTCGATCGTCTGCTGGGCGCCAACCGCGCGGAGCTGGAAGCCGGCGAAAAGCGCGAGATGACCGTGTACTTCTCCGACGTGCAGGGCTTCAGCGCGATTTCGGAAACGCTCACCCCCACCGCGCTGGTGCGGCTGGTCAACCGCTACCTGACGCTGGCTGCCGAGCCGATCCACCGCCACCACGGCGTGATCGACAAGTACATCGGCGATGCCGTCATGGCCTATTGGGGGCCGCCGTTCGCGCTGGAGGAACCCGCGCTGTCGGCGGTCATCGCCGCGCTGGAACAACGTGAACAGATCGCGCGGCTGCAGCGGGAACTGCCCGAACTGCTCGGCCTGCGCCGGGGCGCGCCCAGCGTTTCGGCGCGGATCGGCCTCGCCACGGGCGACGTGGTGGTCGGCTCGATCGGCTCGGCCGCCTCGCGCAATTTCACGATCATGGGCGATGCGGTCAACGTCGCCTCGCGCCTCGAAAGCGCCAACAAGACCTATGGCACGCTGATTCTGGCCGACGAGGCGACCATGCTCAAGGTGCGCCACCGCATCGAGGCGCGCGAGATCGACCTGCTGGCCGCGCCGGGCAAGAGCGAGGCGGTGCGCATCTACGAGCTGCTGGGCGAGATCGGCGAGGTCGAGCCGGACCTGCTTTCCGTGCGCGATGCCCATGCCCACGCGCTCGCGCTCTATCGCGCGCGGGAATGGGACAAGGCCGAAGCCGCCTTCGCCGAAACGCTGCGCATCTTGCCGCAAGATGGCCCGGCGCGCGTGTTCCTCACCCGCATCGCCGCCTTTCGGGCGGCCCCGCCGCCGGCGGACTGGGCCGGCATCTGGCTCAGCCCGGGAAAGTAGGCGACACGATCCTTTGCCAACGCGGCGCGTTTCCCACCCCCAACCCCTCCCGCAAGCGGGAGGGGAGCGAGACTTGCGCCGCCGCAGGCGGCGTTAGTCGCAGCGGGGTGGGCTTTCCACGCCCCGCGCTCGCAAAAAATATAATCGCCAAAATGAAAACCCCCGCGCGCGGCGGGGGTTTCTGAAACCGACAGGGGCTGTAGCCCGGATCAGCCGGGGATGTTGGCCTGTGCCTCGGCGCCGTCGCCCTGCGGCGCGGCCAGAATGTCGCGCAGCCCGCTGCCCTTGGCGACCGTCCGGGTGTCCGGATCGCCCACCGAGCTGCGGATGCCGGCGGCCGAAGCGCCCGAACGGTTGATCACGTCGGTTTCCACCGCGCTGCGCGGGGCCGGGCCGCCGAACAGCGCTTCCAGCGCCTGCTTGCCGGAATCGACGTCCTGCGGGCGCGGCGCGCCGGGGTTGGGCGGGGTCAGCGCGAAATCGGGCGGCACCACCAGCGGCGCCTGGCGCGTCACCGCGAATTCATCGGGGCGCACGCGATTGAACAGCGAGCCGCCCGCGCCGCAGGCGGACAGCAGGCCCGCGCCCGAGACGAGAAGGCAAAGAGTGGCGGCTTTACGCATATCAGGCATTCTCCGTGGCGGCGGCATCAGCTTCGGCATCCGCGCCATTGGCGGGCTTTTCGCGCGAAAGCAGCGACCGGGCAAGCAGTATCAGCACGCCGAAGGTGATGGCGGCATCGGCGATGTTGAAAATCAGGAACGGGCGCCATTCCCCGAAATGGAGGTCGGCGTAATCGATCACGTAACCGCGCGAGGCGCGGTCGTAGATATTGCCCAGCGCCCCGCCCAGCACCAGCGCAAGGCCGACGATATCGCCCAGCACCTTTTCGCGCAGCATCCACACGGCCACGCCCAGCGCGATCACGGCGGTCACCAGGATCAGGCCGTAGCGCATCTCGGCCGAGGTTGCCGTGAACATGCCCAGCGAAACGCCGTAGTTCTCGGTCCAGCGCAAGTCGAAGAACGGCAGCAGCGGAATTGCGCCCACGTCCGCCAGCGCGAGCCGGCCGGTCATCAGCGCCTTGACGCCGCGATCCACCGCGAACGTAAGCAGCGCCAGCGCGAAGCCGGCAAGGCGGCGGCCGGAAACGGTCACGCGGCCTGCCCGTCCAGTTCCGCGACGACCGTTTCGCAGCGCGCGCACAGCGCGCCGTCTTCGGCCACTTCGGGCACATGGCGCCAGCAACGGCCGCATTTGTGGTCGTGGGTTCGGGTGACGGTCACGCCGTCATCCTGCCCGCGCACGACTGTCCCGGTGATGAACAGTTCGGCCAGATTGGCCTCCGGCGCGCCTTCGGGCACCAACACTTGCGCTTCCAGCCCCGACCCCAGCACCTTTTCGCGGCGCAGCGGCTCGATCGCCTCGTTGACCGTGGTCCGCAGCGCGCGCAGTTCGGCCCAGCGGTCCTCTTCCACCACCGAGACCGGCACCACCGGCCATTCGAGCAGGTGCACGCTGTCGCTGCCGGGGAAGCGCGTCTGCCACACTTCCTCCGCGGTGAAGACCAGCACCGGCGCGGCATAGCGCACCAGCGCGTGGAACAGCACGTCGAGCACGGTGCGATAGGCGCGGCGCTTAGGGTCGGCCTGCGCGTCGCAATAGAGCGAATCCTTGCGGATATCGAAGAAGAACGCGGACAAGTCCTCGTTGCAGAACTCGCTCAGCGCGCGGACATAGGTGTTGTAGTCATAGTCCGCCACCGCCTGCCGCAGCGTGCCGTCCAGCCGTTCGAGCAGGACGAGCATGTAGCGCTCCAGCTCGGGCATTTCGCCCACCGGCAGCTTCTCGTCCTCGCCGAACCCGTCGAGCGCGCCCAGCAGGTAGCGGAAGGTGTTGCGCAGCTTGCGGTACTGGTCCGCCACGCCGGCCAGGATTTCCTTGCCGATGCGGTGGTCCTCGGTGAAATCCACCGAGAGCGCCCACAGCCGCAGGATGTCCGCGCCGTAATCACGCATCAGGTCGATCGGGCTGATCGTGTTGCCCAGCGACTTGGACATCTTCAGGCCCTTGGCGTCCATGGTGAAGCCATGGGTCAGCACGCCCTTGTACGGCGCGTGGCCGCGCGTGGCGCAGGCTTCCAGCAGCGAGGACTGGAACCAGCCGCGGTGCTGGTCGGACCCTTCCAGATAGAGGTCGGCGTGCGGCCCCTGATAGCCTTCGGGCCGCAGCAGATCGGGCCAGCGGCCCGATTCCAGCACGAAGGCATGGGTGCTGCCCGAATCGAACCACACGTCCAGGATGTCGGCCACGCGCTCGTAGTCTTCGGCCTTGTAGTCCGGCCCCAGCAGGTCCTGCGCCGCCTCGTCCGACCAGGCATCGACGCCTTCGGCGCGGATCGCGTTGACGATGCGATCGTTCACCGCCGGATCGACAAGGTACTGGCCGGTCTTGCGCTCGACGAACAGCGTGATCGGCACGCCCCACGCGCGCTGGCGGCTGAGCACCCAGTCGGGCCGGCCTTCCACCATCGCGCCGATACGGTTGCGGCCCTTTTCGGGCACGAAGCGCGTTTCGGCGATGGCGGCCATCGCCGCCTGCCGCAGCGTGGGCGCGGCGCACAGCCCTTCCTCCGCCGGGTTGATCGCGCCGCCTTCGGTTTCCCAGCGGTTCTCGCCCGGCGTCTTGGGCGAGATATGCGTCATCACCCGGTCCATCGGCACGAACCACTGCGGCGTGCAGCGGAAGATCACCTTGGCCTTGGAGCGCCACGAATGCGGGTAGGAATGCTTGTAGTCCGCGCTCGCCGCCAGCAGCCCGCCCGCCTCGCGCAGCGCGGTGCAGATCGGCCCGTCGGGCGCGTTGAACTTGGGATTGATGACCGAGCCTTCACCGCCCAGCCACGCCCAGTCCGCGCGGTACTTGCCATCGCCCTCGACCGCGAACACCGGATCGATCCCGTGCGCCTTGCACAGCAGGAAGTCGTCCTCGCCATGGTCGGGCGCCATGTGGACAAGGCCAGTGCCGCTGTCGGTGGTGACGAAATCGCCGGCGAGCAGCGGGCGCGGTTTGGCGAAGAACCCACCAAGGTGGTGCATCGGGTGGCGGGCGACGGTGCCGGCGAGGTCGGAGCCTTTGATTGTCCGTTGAACCTCAAAGCCGACACCTCCAGCCCGTTGTCCGAAGAAGTCAACGAGTTCTACGGCGACTAGCACCAAGTCGGTATTCAGGACCGGAACATCGGGATTTTCGCCCCATTGAAGTTCACTCGAGCCGAAACGGCCTAGGACATACTCAACCTCCGGCCCATACGCGAGCGCCTGGTTCACCGGGATCGTCCACGGCGTCGTCGTCCAGATCACCGCATGGGCGCCGACCAGATCCGCGATCGGCGATTCCGTGATCTCGAACGCCACATCGACCTGGGTCGAAACGATGTCCTCGTACTCGACTTCCGCTTCGGCCAGCGCGGTCTTTTCCACCGGGCTCCACATCACCGGCTTGGCGCCGCGATAGAGCATCTGGTTCTCGGCGAACTTGAGCAGTTCGCCGACGATGGTGGCTTCCGCCTGGAAGTCCATCGTCAGGTAGGGGTGGTCCCAGTCGCCGTTGATGCCGAGCCGCTTCAACTGTTCGCGCTGCACGTCCACCCACTTCTGGGCATAAGCGCGGCATTCGGCGCGGAATTCGCGCGGCGGCACCTCGTCCTTGTTCTTCTTCTTCTTGCGGTATTCCTCCTCGACCTTCCATTCGATGGGAAGGCCGTGGCAGTCCCAACCGGGCACATAGGGCGCGTCCTTGCCCAGCAGGCTCTGCGTGCGGCAGACCATGTCCTTCAGGATATGGTTCAGCGCATGGCCGATGTGCATGTCACCATTGGCATAGGGCGGGCCATCGTGAAGGATGAACTTCTCGCGCCCGGCGCGCGCATCGCGCAAGCGGCGGTAGAGGTCCTGTTCCTGCCAGCGCGCGAGAATGCCCGGCTCCTTCTGCGGGAGTCCGGCCTTCATCGGGAAATCGGTCTTCGGCAGGAAGACGGTGCTTCGGTAGTCGCGCTGTTCGGTCATGATCGGCGGGCCTTAGCGGCGCGCGGGGATTCCTGCAATTGCGGCTTCATTGCGCGATTGCAGGTTCGCGCAGAGAACGCGGAGGGCGCAAAGATGACGCGCCCTGCGGCAAAGCCGCTTTTACACGACAAGCGGACCCCCGTCCTTCTCGAGGGCCTTCGGCCCGACGCTCCTCTCCGCGTCCTCCGCGCTCTCTGCGCGAACCAGAAAATCCCCGCTGCTACCCCGCCGCCAGCAGCCGCCGCGCCTCGTCGCAATCGCGGTTCATCTGTTCGACCAGCGCATCGAGCGAATCGAACTTCGCCTCGGGCCGCAGGAAGTGGTGGAAGGCCACCTCGATCTCCTGCCCGTAAAGATCGCCCGACCAGTCGAAGAAAGTGGGTTCCAGCAGTTCCTTGGGCGGATCGAAGGTGGGGCGGATGCCGATGTTGGCCGCGCCCTGCACCACGCGCCCATCGGGCATGCGGCCAGTGACGGCATAGATGCCGTAGCGCGGGCGCAGATAGCTGCCGAGCGGCAGGTTGGCGGTGGGAAAGCCGATCGTGCGCCCCAGCTTGTCGCCGTGCTGCACCACGCCCCGGATCGCGAAGGGCCGCGTCAGCAGCCGCGTGGCGGTGGCGCAATCGCCCGCCTGCAGCGCGGCGCGGATGCGGCTGGAGGAGACGACTTCGCCGCTTTCCACCACGGGGCCGACCGCGCGCGCCGTCAGCCCGCTTTCCGCGCCCAGTTCCGCCAGCACGCGCACGTTGCCGCCGCGCCCCTTGCCGAAGGTGAAATCCTCGCCCGTGACCACGCCCGCCGCACCCAGCCGATCGACCAGCAGCCCGCGCACGAATTCCTCCGCCGTGGTGGCGGCCAGCGTTCCATCGAAGGCGAAGACCAGCATGGCATCGGCCCCGGCGGCGGCGAACAGTTCCTCGCGCTGGTCCAGCGTGGTCAGCCGGAACGGCGGCGCATCGGGCTGGAAATGGCGCACCGGGTGCGGATCGAACGTGGCGACGATCGCCGGGCGGCCTTGCGCCCGCGCCTGGCGCACCGCCTCGCCCACCACGGCCTGGTGGCCGAGGTGGAACCCATCGAAATTGCCGAGCGCGATCACCGCCCCGCGCAGATGATCCGGCGCGCGATCGCGCGCGTCGATTCGCGTCATCGATGCGCCTCTGCCGTGACCCCGGCCGACGCGGAGGCCATCGGCCGCAAGCCGGCGCGAATCACGCGCAGGGCATTGCCGCCCATCGCCGCGCGAATCTCGTCCTCGCTGAAACCTTCGTCGATCAGGGCCTGGGTTACCTGTTCCAGTTGCGCGGTATCGAACCGGGTCGTGGTCGCCCCGTCGAAATCGCTGCCTAGCGCGACATGGTCGATCCCGACAAGATCGCGCACGTGGCGCATAGCCTTGGCGGTGGCGCGGGGGCTGGTATCGCAGACCGCCGCGTCCCAATAGCCGATGCCGATCAGCCCGCCGGTGCGCGCCAGCCCACGAATCTCGTCGTCGGTCAGGTTGCGGTTGACCTTGCAGGTCGCCTGCACCCCGCCGTGGCTGGAAACCACCGGCCGCCGCGCCATCGCCAGCACGTCCGCCACGCCGGCGTGGCTGAGATGCGCGATGTCCACGATCATGCCCTTGTCTTCCATTCGCCGCACGATCTGCCGGCCGAACGGAGTCAGCCCGCCCTTCTTCAGCCCGTGCATCGATCCGGCCAGTTCATCGTCGAAGAAATGCGTCAGGCTCGCCATGCGGAAGCCGGCGGCATAGAACCGGTCGAGGTTCTCCGCCTTGCCTTCCAGATCGTGCAGCCCCTCGATCGAGAGCATCGCGCCCACCGGCTGCGCCTTGTTCCCGCGCCGGGCCAGCAGCAGATCGAGCGAGGCATCGTCGTTGACTTTCAGCAGCATCCCGCCCGACGCCGCGACCGCGCGGTCCAGCTTCTGCCCGTGCCACAGCGTGCGTTCGGCCAGCGAATTCCACGTCCGCACCGGCTGCAACTGCGCCACGGCCAGCGCGCCCAGCGTGTCGCTGTCCGCCGGATTGGCATCGTAATTGAGACCGCGCGGCGATTTGGAGACCGACGAGAACACCTGCAGCGCGACATTGCCCTCTTCCAGCCGCGGCAGATCGACATGCCCGCGCCGCGCCCGGTCGCGCAGGTCGCGCCGCCACATCAGCGTATCGGCATGCAGATCGACGATCCGCAGCGAGCGGTGCAGTTCCCGCGCCCGGTCACTGACCGCGATCAGCGGCTGCCCGTCGATCCGGTTCATCTGCGATTCGACGAAGGCCGGCAGCGGTCCGAAGAACGCCGCCGCCGCCAATCCGGTCACGCCCAGTGCAATCGCCACCCAACGACGCATGGTTCAGCCCCTCTCCCTTTCCAGCGTCACGAAAGCGAACGCCGGGCGCCCCTTTTCGGCCGGGTGCGTCTCGCGCGCAAGCTCCCGCCATTCGGGGCCAAGGGGGGGCATCACCGTGTCGCCCGCGACATCGGCATGGACTTCGGTCAGTTCCACCCGCGCGGCCAGCGGCAGGAACAGGCGGTAGATCTCCGCGCCGCCGACTACGGCCACCTCGCCATCGCCGGCCAGCGCCAGTGCCGCCGGTACATCGTGGACCACTTCGGCCCCTTCCGCCCGCCAGCCGGCATCGCGCGTCAGCACGATATGGCGGCGGCCGGGCAGCGGCGCGGGAAAGCTCTCGAACGTCTTGCGGCCCATGATCATCGGCTTGCCCATGGTCAGCGCCTTGAACCGCCGCAGGTCCGCCGGAAGGTGCCAGGGCAGCGCGTTGTCCCGACCGATCGTGCCGTTGGCGGCGCGCGCGTAGATCAGGACCAGGGCCTGCGCCATTACAGGATCAGCCGGGTGACGTGGCCCATCTTGCGTCCGGGACGGACCGCCGCCTTGCCATAGAGGTGAAGGTGGTTGGCGGGATCGGACAGGATCTGCGCCCAATCGCGCGCGGCATCGCCGATCAGGTTGTCCATCACCGCGCCCTTCGCCGCCAGCGCCGTGCTGCCCAGCGGCAGAGCGCAGATCGCGCGGATATGGTTCTCGAACTGGCTGACCAGCGCGCCCTCGATCGTCCAGTGCCCGGAATTGTGGACGCGCGGGGCCATCTCGTTGAACACCGGGCCGTCCGCCGTGGCGAAGAATTCCAGCGTCAACACGCCCACATAGTCCAAGGCGTCGGCCACTTTTGCCGCCAGCGCGCGCGCCGCGTCCACCTGCGCCGTGATGAACGTGGGCGCGGGCACGGTCGAACGGGCGAGGATGCCACTGTCGTGCTCATTCTGCGCCGAATCCCAGAAGCGCACATCGCCGGCCGCATCGCGCACCAGAATCACCGAGAACTCGCCCGCGAAGCGCACGAAGCCTTCGTAGATCAGCGGCACAGCGGGCAGGTCCAGCCCGGCGGTGTCGGCCGGGTCCATGATCCGCCACTGGCCCTTACCGTCATAGCCGTCGCGCCGCGTCTTGAGGATGCCGGGCGCGCCGATCCGCGCGATCGCGGCGGTCAGGTCGGCGGCGGAATCGACTTGCGCCCACGGCGCGGGGCGGCCGCCCAGCGCCTCGACGAAGCTCTTCTCGTTCACCCGGTCCTGCGCCACTTCCAGCGCGCGGACCGGCGGATGCAGCGGCGCATATTCGCCGATCGCAGCCAGCGGCCCGGCGGCGACGTTCTCGAACTCGTACGTCACCACCGCGCATTGCGCGGCGAAGGCGGCCAACGCGGCCTCGTCGTCATAGCGCCCTTGCGTGAACGCGGCGCTGACATCGGCCGCGACCGAATCCGCTTCCGGCGCATAGACATGGCAGCGATAGCCGAGGTTCGCCGCCGCCAGCGCCAGCATCCGGCCCAGCTGGCCGCCGCCGAGAATGCCGATGGTTTCGCCGGGGGCGATCATGCGCGGCTCCTCGTCAAGGCCATGTCCACCGGGGCCATCTCCCTCAGGAAGGCCGTTCCGCGACCGAATCGGTCTGCGCGGCGCGGAAGGCGATCAGCCGTTCGGCCAGCGCGGGATCGGACGTGGCGAGGATCGACGCGGCCAGCAGGCCGGCATTGGTCGCGCCCGGCACGCCGATGGCCAGCGTACCCACGGGAATGCCGCCGGGCATCTGGACGATCGACAGCAGGCTGTCCATGCCCTTCAGCGCCTTGGATTCGACCGGCACGCCCAGCACGGGCAGGTGCGTCATCGAAGCGACCATGCCCGGCAGGTGCGCCGCGCCGCCGGCCCCGGCGATGATCACCCGGAAGCCTTCCCGGTGCGCGCCCTTGGCGAAGGCGACGAGCCGGTCGGGCGTGCGGTGCGCGGAAACGATGCGGCATTCGTGCGCCACGCCCAGCTTGTCGAGCGCGGCGGCCGCGTTCTTCATCGTCTCCCAGTCGGACTGGCTGCCCATGACGATGGCCACGGCCGGCGCCTGCGGCGAGGTATCACTCATGCCCTGCCCCCTCTCAGGCCGGAACGCGCCTCAGCGTTCCGACAGGTAGTACCGCTCGATCTCGGCGAGGTTGTCGTCCAGTTCATAGACGATCGGCTGGCCGGTCGGAATCTCGAGGCCGGTGATGTCGGCGTCCGAAATGCCCGAAAGGTGCTTCACCAGCGCGCGCAGCGAATTGCCGTGGGCGGAGACGATCACCGTTTCGCCGGCCTTCAGCGCCGGGGCGATCTTCTGTTCGAAGCACGGCAGCACGCGGGCGATCGTGTCCTTGAGGCTTTCGGCGGCCGGCACGGCGATGCCGGCATAGCGCGGGTCGGCCGCCAGGTCGAAAGCGCTGCCCGCTTCCAGCGGCGGCGGCGGAATGTCGAAGCTGCGGCGCCAGACCTTGACCTGCTCGTCCCCGTGCTTCGCGGCGGTCTCGGCCTTGTCCAGCCCGGTCAGGCCGCCATAGTGCCGTTCGTTGAGCCGCCAGTCCTTGTCTTCGGGAATCCACAGCCGGCCGGCCGCTTCCAGCGCGAAATGCAGCGTCTTGATCGCGCGCGTCTGCAGCGAGGTGAACGCCACCGTCGGCAGCACGCCCTTGTCCTTCAGCAGCGTGCCGGCGGCGAGCGCTTCGGCCGCGCCCTTTTCGGTCACATCCACGTCCCACCAGCCGGTGAAACGGTTTTCGAGATTCCATTGCGATTGACCGTGACGGATCAGGATCAGGCGGGGCATCGTGGCTCCTGCTGCTCTACTGCGGGAAACGGCCCCCTAGCGCTCCCCTTGCGGTTTGGAAAGGCCGCCGGTGCCGGATTCGCCGTTGCCCGCCTCGCGCGCGCCAAGTTCGCGCGTCCCAAGTTCTCTGGCCCCAAGTTCTCTGGCCCCAAGTTCCCTGGCCTGCGCCTTGCGCCGCTTCAGGTTCTCGCGCAGGCGCGCGGCCAGCCGTTCCTCGCGCGTCATTCTTGCCGGATGGTCGCTCATGCCGTGCGATGTGCCTTGCCGGCGCGCGCACCGCAAGGGCACGCCTCTGATACCGCGGCACGTCATACCATGCTTGACAAAGCCGGCCCTCGCAGCCAATAGCGCGCCCCTGCCCGCCGCCGGTTCTTGCCGGCGCGCCGGAGCGCGGAAATGGTGTGCTGCTGTAGCTCAGTGGTAGAGCGCATCCTTGGTAAGGCTGAGGTCGGGAGTTCAATCCTCCCCAGCAGCACCATTTCCCGCCCCGCTTCCAACAAGCAGTGTCACGCCATCATTATCAGGCCAGCAGGTCCGCCCATTCGGGATGGCGCTGGAACGCGGCGGCGACATAGCTGCAATCGGGCGCGATCTTCCAGCCTTCGGCCCGCGCATCCGCGATCAGCGCCTCCACCAGCTTGCCCGCCACACCGCGCCCGCCGATTTCGGGCGGGACCAGCGTGTGTTCGGCCGCGACCACATCGCCCCGGCGGCGCCAGGTCAGCCGGCCCACCGCGTCGCTTCCCGCGACCGCCGCGCGGTATTCGCCCTCGGCGCCACCGCCGACGCGCGTGATCGTGACCTGTTCCATTGCTTGCTCCCGCTTGACCGCTTGTGTCGGTGCCTTAGATGCCTTGGCGCATGAAGTTCTTCTCCGATAACGCCGCCGGCGTCCACCCCCGCGTCTGGGACGCGATGCGCGCGGCCGACCAGCCCGACGCCGCCTATGACGGCGACCGCCTGAGCGCGCGGCTGGACGAGGCCTTTTCGGCCTTGTTCGGCACCGAATGCGCCGCATTGTGGGTGGCGACGGGCACCGCTGCGAACTGCCTGGCGCTGGCCGCGCTGGCCCAGCCCCATGGCGGGATAGTCTGCCATCGCGAGGCGCATATCGAAGTGGACGAAGGCGGTGCGCCCGGCTTCTTCACGCACGGCGCCAAGCTGCTGCTGGCCGACGGCGAAGGCGCGAAGCTGACGCCGGAGACGATCCGCGCGACGATCGACCCGATCCGGCGCGACGTGCACCAGGTGCAGCCGCACGCCATCTCGATCACGCAGGCGACCGAATACGGGCGCGTCTATACGCCCGGCGAGGTCGCCGCGATCGGCGCGCTGGCCAGGCAGCGCTCGCTGGGCCTGCACATGGACGGCGCGCGCTTTGCCAACGCGGTGGCCCATCTCGGTTGCGATCCGGCCGCGCTGACGGTGAATGCCGGCGTCGACGTGCTGACGTTCGGCTGCGTCAAGAACGGCGGCATGAGCGCCGAGGCGCTGGTGTGCTTCGATCCCGCGCTGGCCGACGTGGTACGCTATCGCCGCAAGCGCGCGGGGCATCTCCAGTCCAAGGGGCGCTATCTGGCGGCGCAGGTACTGGCGATGATCGAAGACGGCCTGTGGCTCGAGAACGCGCGCGCCGCCAATGCCGCCGCCGCCACGATCGGCGAGGCCTGCGGCGAGCGCCTGCTCCACCCCGTCGAGGCCAACGAGGTCTTCGCGGTGCTTTCGCCCACCGAACAGGCCGCGCTCCACGCGCAAGGGTTCGATTTCTACGACTGGCCCGCCCCCGAAGGCGCACCCGGCGCGGCGCGGCTGGTTACCGCGTGGAACAGCGATCCGGCGCATGTCGAGGCGCTGGCCCGCGCCATTGCCGCGCTGTGACATCGCCCAACGGCGGGCCGGCTTCGTTCTGGAGCCCGCGCATCCTGGGGCCGTTCGCGCTGGTGGCGCTGATCTGGGGCTCCACCTGGCTGGTCATCAAGGATCAGATCGGGTCCGTGCCGGCCAGCTGGTCGGTCACCTGGCGCTTTGCCGTGGCCGCGGTCGGCGTGCTGCTGCTGGCGCTGGCGCGCCGCGAGAGCCTGCGGCTGGACCGGCGCGGACACCAGCTCGCCGTGCTGATGGGGCTGCTGCAGTTCGCGTGCAACTTCCAGTTCGTCTATCGCGCCGAACAGCATATCACCTCGGGCATCGTCGCCGTGCTGTTCGCGCTGCTGCTGGTGCCCAACGCCCTGTTCGCGCGGCTGTTCCTGGGGCAGCCGCTGACACGCGGCTTCCTCGCCGGATCGGCCATCGCCATCGCCGGCATCGCCCTGTTGCTGCTGCACGAGGTGCGCACGGCGCCGGTCGGCAACGCGGCGCTGCTGGGCGTGCTGTTCACGTTCTGCGGCATCCTGTCCGCGTCCAGCGCCAACGTCCTGCAGGCGAGCGAGGCCGCGCGGACGCGCCCGATGCTGGCCCTGCTGTTCTGGGCGATGGTCTGGGGCGTCGCGATCGACGCGCTGTTCGCGTGGATGGTCTATGGCCCCCCGCAAATCGACATGCGGCCCGGTTATCTGCTTGGCATCGCCTATCTGGGCGTGATGGGGTCGGTGGTGACCTTTCCGCTCTATTTCCAGCTGGTGCGCGAACTCGGCCCCGGCCGCGCGGCCTATAACGGGGTGGTCGTGCCCGTGGTGGCGATGCTGCTGTCGACGCTGTTCGAAGGTTATCGCTGGTCGTCGCTGGCCGTCGCCGGCGCGGTGCTGGCGATGGCGGGGCTGATCGTGGCGCTGAGAGCGCGCAACCCTTCGCGATAGGTCGGATAGCGCGGGCGCCAGTTCAGCAGGCGCCGCGCCCGCCCGTTCGCGACGCGGCGGTTCTCCGCGTAGAACGCGCGCGCGGCCGGGGAAAGGCCGGCCGCCTCCAGCGTGAGCAGCGGCGGCGGCGCGCATCCCGCCAGCCGCGCCGCTTCCTCGATCACCGCGTTCTGGCTGCACGGCAGATCGTCGGACAGGTTGTACACGCCCGCCGGCCCGCCGAACGAGGCGATGATTCCGCCGGCGATGTCCTCCACATGGACGCGGCTGAACACTTGCCCGGGCAGGTCGATGCGGTGCGCTGTCCCCGCGCGCACCCGCTCCAGCGCACTGCGGCCGGGGCCATAGATGCCCGGCAGGCGGAACACGCGCACGCGGGGATCGAGCGCCTGCCAGGCCAAGTCCGCATCGGCCCGGGCGGTCCGGCGGCCCCGCCCCACCGGCGCGCTTTCGTCCACCCAGGCGCCGGCTGCATCGCCATAGACGCCGGTGGAGGAAAGGTAGCCGATCCAGCCCGCGCCGCATTGCCGGATGCGCGCGCCATGGCGCAGCAGGACCGGATCGCCACCCGCCTCCGCCCCGGTGCCCACTGCCGACGGCGGCACCGACGAGAGGACATGCGACGCGTGCGTCAGTTCCGCCGCGATGCCGGCGTCGTCATCGAAGGCCAGCGTGCCCGCGCGGCCGGTTCCGGCGACGCGCCAGCCCTGCCGCCGCAACCGCTCCGCCAGTATCCCCGCGCTGTAACCCAGCCCGAAGACGAACAGGCGGCCCGTCAATGCTGTGCGTCCATCGGCTCCAGCACGATCGGCGTCGGCTTGGCCATCGGCGCGCCGGGCATGTGGATCTGCTTCCACCGCATCGCCAGCCGCACGCGCGTGGCGCCCGAGGGATGATCGTAGAACAGCGCTTCCTCGACCGGGCCAGGATCGATCTTGCGGTATTCGGAAAGCTTCATCGACAACGAGGCGAACCCGTCCGGCTCGTGCGCGGCGTCCAGCCCGAAGACATCGGCGTCCCGCTCGGTCACGCGGACCAGCGTGTTGGTGATCGGCGTGACCATCAGCGAAAAGACCACGAAAACGCCGGCAAGGAGAGGCATCGAGGCGGGATCGGCCACGTCGCGAATGTTCCACCGGGCTCCGTACCGGGCCAGGATCAGCGGCATGGCCCAGGCCGCCAGGAACAGCATCAGCCCGTAGAGCGCCGTGAGCCAGATCCACGAGCGCCAGACGTGCCCCAGCACGTAATGCCCCATCTCGTGCCCCACCGCGGCGAGGATTTCCGGCTCGGTCGCGCGGTGCAGCAGGTTGTCGTTGAGGCTGATCCGCACGCTCGGCCCGATGCCCGAGACATTGGCCGAAATGCGCTTGGTCTGCTTGGACGCGTCATAGACGTAGATATGTTCGGCCGGCACGTCATAGGCCTTGGCCATGGCGACGATGCGATCGCGCACCGGCCCCTGGGGCAGTTCGGAATAGGTATTGAACAGCGGCAGGATATAGACCGGCGCGAACAGCATCGCCAGGGCGAGGAAGACCGAGACGACCCCCGTCGATACCATCCACCAGTTCTTCGGCATCCGCCGGATCACGGCATAGATCACCACGAACAGCAGGCTGCCGATCACCAGAGTCACGAACAGGCCGATCACCTGTTCGCCCAGCCAGCCGGCGAAGGACTGGTTCAGCAGGCCATAGCGCGCCTCGCGCACGAACCCTGTGTAGATGGTCCACGGCAGCAGCAGCAGCGTGCTGGCCATCAGGAACACGGCAGCCACTTCGAACACCACCAGCGCGCGCCCGCGGCCCTTGCCTTCGGCCGCATCGCGCACACGGGGCAGGATGCGCAGCCGCAGCATGACCCAGTAGGCGGCCACCGAAACCAGCGTGCCAATCAGCGCGATCCAGTAACCGCCCTCGAAATAGGCGTCCGACTTCACCCGCGCGGATCCCTGCAGCGTATCGAGGTAGGCGCGCGTGGCGGCATCGGCGTTGAAGCCAGCCGCATGGCCGACGCCCGGCACAGCAAGGAGGGCAAGGAGCGACAGAACGGCATATGTGAAAGGGAAGAAAAAGCCCCGGCGCATTCACAGTCCTCAAACGGTCGTTCAACAAGGCCTGCGCGGCGAAACCGTCTGGAGTCAAGAGCGTTTGGCGATTGCCCTTGGCCGGCTTCGCCCTACATTGGGACCATGAACGACCTCGCCAATCCGCCGTCCGCCTCCCAGACCGTCGCCACGCCCGCCTCCCCGGCCGACGCCCCGGCGCCCGCGCACCCCGCCGTGATCCATCGCGCCGACTACCAGCCGCCGGCCTGGTTGGTGCCGGAAATCGCCCTCGATTTCGCCCTGTCGCTCACCGAAACCCGCGTGCAGGCGACGCTTTCGGTCGAACGCAACCCGGCGGGCGACGGCGCACGCACGCTCCGTCTCGACGGGGATGGCCTGCGTCCCGCACGCGTGTCCGTGGACGGACTGCCGCACAACGACTGGCGCTTGGAAGGCGACGCGCTGCTGATCGACCTGCCGGGCGGAAAGCACCAAATCGGCATCGAAACTCTGGTCGATCCCACTGCGAACACACAGCTTTCCGGTCTCTACGCGTCCGGCGGGATGCTCTGCACCCAGTGCGAGGCGGAGGGATTCCGGCGGATCACCTTCTTCCCCGACCGGCCCGACGTGCTGAGCCGCTACACGGTGCGGATGGCGGGCGACAAGGCGCGCTTTCCGGTGCTGCTGTCGAACGGCAATCCGGTGGCGCAAGGCGAGGGGCCGGACGGCACGCACTGGGCCGAATGGCACGATCCCTGGCCCAAGCCGTCCTATCTCTTCGCGCTGGTGGCGGGCGATCTGGTGCCCACGCGCGACAGCTTCACCACCCGGTCCGGCCGCAAGGTCGATCTGGCGATCTGGGTCCGTGCGGGCGACGAGACGCGCACCGGCCACGCCATGCGCTCGCTGATCGCCTCGATGAAATGGGACGAGGAGGTCTACGGCCGCGAATACGATCTCGACCTGTTCAACATCGTCGCCGTCTCGGACTTCAACGCCGGCGCGATGGAGAACAAGGGCCTCAACGTCTTCAACACGCGCTACATCCTGGCCGATCCGGAAACCGCGACCGATGCGGACTACGACGCGATCGAGGGCGTGGTGGCGCACGAATACTTCCACAACTGGTCGGGCAACCGCGTGACCTGCCGCGACTGGTTCCAGCTCAGCCTCAAGGAAGGCTTCACCGTGCTGCGCGACCAGCAGTTCAGCGCCGATCGCGGATCGCCGCCGGTCAAGCGGATCGAGGACGTGCGCGTGCTGCGTGCGGCGCAGTTCCCCGAGGATTCGGGGCCGCTCGCCCACCCGATCCGACCCGACAGCTACGCCGAAATCTCGAACTTCTATACCGCCACGGTCTATAACAAGGGCGCCGAAGTCATCCGCATGATGACGGTGCTGGCCGGGCCGGAACGCTTCCGCAAGGGCACCGATCTCTATTTCGCGCGCCACGATGGCGAGGCGGCGACCTGCGAGGATTTCGTCAAGGCGATCGAGGACGGGGCAGGGCTGGACCTCACGAAATTCCGCCGCTGGTACGAACAGGCCGGCACGCCCAGGGTGGACGCGGCGCTGGCGCACGACGCGGCATCGGGCACCGTCACGCTCACGCTCCGCCAGACCGTGCCGCCCACGCCCGGCCAGCCGGTCAAGCAGCCGATGCCGATCCCGCTGCGCACCGCGCTGTTCGACCGCGCCACCGGCACGCACCGGGGCGAACACCTGCTGGTGCTGGAAGAGGCGGAACAGGCCTTCACGTTCGAAGGCCATGCCGAGGCACCGGTGCTGTCGATCAACCGGTGCTTTTCCGCGCCCGTGGCGATCACCAGCCCGGCGACGACGGCCGACCTCGTGTTCCTGGCCGAACATGACGACGATCCCTTCGCCCGGTACGAGGCGATGCAGCAGCTGGTCGTCCAGCATCTTGTCGCGGCGGTGACCGGCACGCTCGACGATGCCGCGCGCGCGGCCGGCGAAGCGGCGATTACCGAAGCCTTCGGCACGATCCTGGCCGACGCCAAACTCGACGACCTGATGCGCGGCGAACTGGTGATCCTGCCCGGCGAGGCCTATCTCGCCGAACAGATCGCCGGGGTCGATCCCTCGCGCGTCCATGCCGAACGCGAAGCGCTGAAGCAGCACCTCGGCACGCGGTTGCGGGCTGAGATCATCGCGCTTCACGATCGCTGCTCCGCCGTGCCCTACAGCCTCGACGCCGCCGCGCGCGGCGCGCGCAAGCTGAAGACACAGGCGCTGGTCTATCTGGCCGCGGCCGAGCCCGTCGAAGCCGCCCGGCGCGCCAAGGCGCAATATGACGCGGCTGACAACATGACCGACCGGCAGGGCGCGCTGATGGTGCTGTGCGGCCTGTCCGCGCCCGAGCGCGAGGCGGCGCTGGCCGATTTCCACCAGCGCTTCGCGGGCAACATGCTGGTGATCGACAAGTGGTTTTCGCTCCAGGCGGGATCGCTCCACCCGCAGGCAATCGCGCACGTGAAGGCGCTGGCCAGCCATCCCGACTTCACCATGACCAACCCCAACCGGGTGCGCTCTCTCTACATGGCGTTCGCGGCCAATCCGCAGGCGTTCCACAAGCCGGACGGCGAAGGCTATCGCCTGATCGCGGACCTGATCCTGGGGCTGGATCCGATCAACGCCAACACCGCCGCGCGCTTCGTGCCGCCGCTGGGCCGCTGGCGCAAGGTGGAGCCGGGCCGCGCCGCGCTGATGCGCGCGGAGCTGGAACGCATCGCGGCCTGTTCCACGCTGTCGCGCGACGTGCGCGAGCAAGTCACGCGCAGCCTGGACAGCTGACGTGGTGGAGGTTGCGGGCATTACCGGCGTGGACGTGCTCACCCACCCGGCGTTGGGCGGCGTGCCCCACGGCTTCCTGGGCCGGCGCGGCGGAGTGAGCGAAGGCGTTCTCGCCGGCCTCAACGTCGGCTGGGGCAGTGAGGACGATCCCGCCGCCACGGCCGAGAACCGCCGCCGCGCGACCGAGGCCGTCCTGCCCGGCGGCCGGCTCGTCTGTGCCTATCAGATCCATTCACCCGACGTGGTGACGGTGACCGAGCCGTGGCCCGAGAGCGACCGCCCGAAGGCCGACGCGCTCGTCACCCGCCTGCCCGGCGTGGTGCTGGGCATTCTCACCGCCGATTGCGCCCCCGTGCTGTTCCACGACGCAAAAGCCGGGGTGATCGGCGCGGCGCACGCCGGCTGGAAAGGCGCGTTCGGCGGAGTGACCGACAACACCATCACGGCGATGGAAGCGCTGGGCGCCAGCCGCGCGGACATCGCCGCCGTCGTCGGCCCGTGCATCGCCCAGAAAAGCTACGAGGTGGACGCCGCCTTCGAGGACCGCTTCCTGGCCGCCGACCCGGCCAACGCCCGCTTCTTCCGCGCCGGCAAGGCGGGGCACGCCTGGTTCGATCTGGAAGGCTACGTCGCCGCGCGGCTCCACGCCGCGGGCGTCGGCACGGTCGCCATGCTGGGCGAGGATACCTACAGCCAGCCGGACCGCTTCTATTCGTTCCGCCGCGCCACGCACCGGGGCGAGCCAGACTACGGCCGCGAGATTTCGCTGATCGCGCTGCCGCAAAACCGGACGGCATAGCCTTTGATCGTCATTGCGAGGGGCAAAGCCCCGCGGCAATCCAGAGCCGCGCGCGGGACTCTGGATTGCGTCGCGTGCCGCTCGCAATGACGAAGCGGGTCAACCCGACGTCATGCTTCAGGCGATGCGCGATGTCTTTCGCGTATCGGGCATCAGCAGATAGACCACGAACGATACCGCGATGCAGCCGGCCACGTACCAGAAATAGCCGTCCTCCCAGCCTTCGGTCTTGAACCACAGCGCAATGTATTCGGCCGATCCGCCGAACACTGACACGGTCACCGCATAGGGCAGGCCCACGCCCAGCGCGCGGATGCCGGCGGGGAACAGTTCGGCCTTCACCACCGCGTTGATCGCGGTATAGCCGCTGACCACGACCAGCGCCGCCATCAGCAGGGCGAACCCGGTCCAGAAATCGTGCGTCACCGCCAGCGCGCGCATCAGCGGCACGGTGATGACCGCGCCCACTAGCCCGAAGGCCAGCAGCAGCGGCCGCCGCCCGATCCGGTCCGACAGCGCGCCGACCAGCGGTTGCAGCCCCATGAAGCCCGCCAGCACCAGCGCGGAGACCAGCGTCGCGTCCTCCTTCGACCAGCCGGCGGTGTTGACCATGAACTTCTGGGCATAGGTGGTGAAGGTATAGAACGCGACCGTGCCGCCCATGGTCAGGCCCACCACCGTCAGCACCTCGCGCGGGTGGGCGAGCAGGCGGCGCAGCGAGGGCTGGTGTTCGCGCTCCTGCTCGAACGCGGCGGTTTCGTGCATGGTCCGGCGCAGCCACAGCGCGGCGACGGCGCAGGCGGCGCCGATCAGGAACGGCACGCGCCAGCCCCAGGCGCGGAGCTGCTCCTCCGTCAGCACCTGTTGCAGCACGATCAGCACGCCCAGCGCCAGCAACTGCCCCATGATCAGGGTAACGTACTGGAAACTGGACCAGAAGCCGCGCCGCTCGGCCGATGCCACTTCGGAAAGGTACGTCGCGCTCGCGCCGTATTCGCCGCCGACGCTGAGGCCCTGCAACAGCCGCGCGATCACCAGCAGCACCGGCGCGGCCACGCCGATCCGGTCATAGCCCGGCGTCAGCCCGACGATCAGCGAACCCAGGCACATCAGCAGCACGGATGCGGTCAGCGCCGTCTTGCGCCCCGCACGATCGGCGTAGAGCCCCATCAGCCAGCCGCCGACCGGGCGCATCAGGAAGCCCACCGCGAAGATCGCGGCGGTGTTCAGCAGCTGCGCGGTGGGATCGCCCTTGGGAAAGAACGCCGAGGCAAAATAGAGCGAGAACGCGGCATAGACGTACCAGTCGTACCATTCGATGAGATTGCCCACCGATCCGCTGAAAATCGAACGCAACCGGCCAGGCGCCTCCTTCGATCCATGCTGCGCGCCCGATGCCATAGCTCTCCCCACCAATGTCAGGAAGCGACGCTAGGCGGCGGCAGGGGCAAAGATCAAGCGACGGCTGCCGCAAGGGTGCGGGTTCAGAGCAGGCCCCGCGCCACGAGATCGGCGCGCAGCGCGGCGGCGTCGTCGCGGAAATGGTGGGTGTGCCAGCCGAGCGCGTCCGCCGCCGCGATATTGGCGGCGTTGTCGTCGATGAACAGCATCCGCGCAGGCTCATGGCCGAAACGGCGGGCCGCCAGCGCGAAGATCGCCGCATCGGGCTTGATCAGCTTTTCCACGCCGGACACCACGATATCGCGGAAATGGTCGAGCACCGGGAAGGTCGGGCGGAACATCGCCCAGGTATCGGCGCCGAAATTGGTGATCGAAAACTGCGGCATCCCGCGCGCATCCAGCGCCCGGACCAGCTCGTGCGTGCCCGCGACCGGCCCCGGCACCGCATCCAGCCAGTTGGGCGCGTAAGCTTCGATCAGCGGGCGATAGGCGGGAAATTCGGCCGAGCGCGCGGCGATCATCTCCGCCAGCGGAACGCCCGCGTCATGCTGCGCGTGCCATTCCTCGGTCACCACGTTGGCCAGGAACCAGTCCAGTTCGCGCGGGTCGGCGATCAGCTTTTCGTAAAGCGAGGCGATTCGCCACTGCACCAGCACGCGCCCGATGTCCCAGACGACCGCGTCGATCGCGCCATCAACGGGCGCATCGACCGGGGCATCGTCCTGCTGGCTCACGCTGCGTTCCCGCAAACAAATGCGCCCCCGCGCAGACGGGGGCAGCCTTGCCTCTGCAAGAGGCGTCGATCAGGACGGAAGCGTTCCGGCAGGTGCGGGAACGCTTCCGCCAGAGCCGGATCAGCCCTGGCGCGCCTTGAAACGACGGTTGGTCTTGTTGATGACGTAGGTCCGGCCACGGCGGCGGATCACGCGGTTGTCCCGGTGGCGGTCCTTGAGCGACTTCAGGCTGTTGCGAATTTTCATGACGAATCCCTTTGCCCGAAGCGACCGGGCTTGAAACTGAAGGCGCGCCGATAAGGGCGGGCCGGTGGAAAGTCAACCTTCGCCACGGATCTCGGTCAGCTTGCGCTCCCACGCCAGCGCGTGCGTGACGATGGTTTCGAGATCGGCGTATTTCGGCACCCACGGCACCGTCGCCCGGATCCGGCTGTTGTCGGAAATCAGCGAATCGGGATCGCCGGCACGGCGCCCTTCCATCTGGCGGACGATGGTGCGGTTGGTAACGCGGTCCACCGCGTCCAGCACTTCCAGCACCGAGAATCCGCGCCCATAGCCGCAGTTCATCGTCAGCGACCGTTCCGGCTGTTCGATCAGCGCGCCCAGCGCCAGCACGTGCGCCTCGGCCAGGTCCGAGACGTGGATATAGTCGCGCACGCCGGTGCCATCGGGCGTGGCATAATCGGTGCCGAACACCGCCACATGCCCGCGCTTGCCCAGCGCCGCCTCGACCGCGACCTTGATCAGGTGCGTCGCGCCGGCGGTGGACTGGCCGGTGCGCGCCTGCGGATCGGCGCCCGCCACGTTGAAATAGCGCAGCGCGCAGAAGTTCAGCGGATGCGCCCGGGCGGTGTCGGCCAGCATGATCTCGGTCATCAGCTTGGACATGCCATAGGGATTGATCGGCAGCTTCGGGCTGTCCTCGTTCACCGGCGAAACCTCGGGCACGCCATAAGTCGCCGCGGTCGAGCTGAAGATGAAGTGGCGCACGCCGCCCTTCACCGCCGATTCGATCAGCGCGCGGCTCTTGGCGGTATTGTTGTGGTAGTATTTCAGCGGGTTCTCGACCGATTCGGGCACCACGACCGATCCGGCGAAGTGCATCACCGCCCCGATCCCTTGTTCCGCGATGATCCGCGCCAGCAGATCGCCGTCCTCGATATCCCCCTGATAGAATGGCACGCCATCGGGAATGGCGAAGCGGAAACCCGTGGTCAGGTTGTCGATCACGCTGACGGGCCACCCCGCGTCCTTCAGCGCCAGCACGGCATGACTGCCGATATAGCCTGCGCCACCAGTGACGAGGACGGGTACTTTAGTCATGCGCGAATCACTCCGGAATGCAACGGACACCCTGCCCTAGCAGCAAGATTCGCAGGGAATCATTAAGTAGCGCGTTCAGTCAGGTGAAAGCGCCGGCGTGTCATCGCGCGGGCGGGATCGCCGTCGAAGCCCTTTACCGAAAGATCACACGCCATGCCCCGGGTTCGCACAACCTCCGCCCTTTCGCCCCTCCTGATCGCGGCCGCGCTGCTGGCCGGCGCGCCGGCGGCACTGCACGCCCAACCCTATGGCGGCTGGGGCGGCGGGGGCTGGGGGCGCGGCGGCTGGGGCGGCGATCCGTTCGGACCCTATGGCGCGAACGGCCGCGACAGCCGGACGGGTAGCGAACCCACCAAGAAGGTCGATGTCACCACGTTCCGCGCGGCCGATGCCGGCAGCGCACTGGCGCAGGGGCCGATCGTGATCGCCGCCGTCGCACCCGATGGCTACGACGGCAGCGAGGACAACGTCGAGCCCGACGCCAAGCTGCCGGTCTATGAGGCGGCGGTGGTCGACCAGCTTGCCGGGCATGGCTACAACACCGCCACCTCGGGCGCGGACGGCGGGCAGGTGGCCGAAGTGGCGGTCAGCCATTCGGTGGTGCAGCCGGAGGAAGCCCCGCACAAGCCCGTGAGCGGCGCGATGAGCACCACGATCAGCAACCGCGGCAGCGGCGTCGGTCTGGCGCTGGCGGTCGATCTGTCCAAGCCAAAGAAGGCGATCATCGGCACGCGGCTGGAAGTGCGCATTCGCGACAAGGCGACACGCCGCGTGCTGTGGGAAGGCCACGCCGAAGGCGTCGCGCGCGAGGGCGAGGCCGGGCTGGACAACACCGCCGTCGCCACGCGCCTGGCCACCGCGCTGTTCGCGAAGTTCCCCGAAGGCACCGAAGTGGCGGCGCTCCAGCCCTGATCGGAGCAACCTGCGGTTGCACGGGCACGTATCACGCCCATATCGGTTACCGGGACAACGATTGAGGATACGCCGATGCGCCGCCTGCTGATTGCTTCCGCCCTTGTGCTGGCCGCCTTGCCGGCCGCGCCCGGCGTGGCGTTCGCCGCCCCGGTCGAAGTCACGCGGTTCCACACCGCCGAATCGCTGGCGAAGCTGGTGCCGGGCGCCGCGCTGGCGCTGGCACCCGCGCCGGGCGAAGACCCCGCCGGTCTCGAAACCGCGCTGTGGAACGATGCGGTCATGCGCGAAGTGGCTGCCCGTGGCTTCGGCACTGCGACCGCCGGCGCGGCGGACGCGCTGGTCGAAGTGCGGGTGGAACGGCGCACCGAACGGCAGGAACGGCAGCGCGGGCCGGTCAGCGTCGGCGTGGGCGGCTCCACCGGCGGCTGGAACAGCGGCGTGGGCCTGGGCGTCGGATTCAGCCTGGGCGGCGGATCGCGCGAATGGACCGAAACCCGCCTGTCCGTGACGATCCGCGACCGCGCGACGGGGCAGGCGCTGTGGGAAGGCCGCGCCGAATCGCGCGACAACGCGAAGAAGAAGGAAGCCGATGCGGCCAATGTCGCGCCGCGCCTGGCCCATGCGCTGTTCACGGACTTCCCCGGCAAGTCCGGACAGACTATCCAGGTCAAATGACGCAAACCCCCATCCGGATCGACGCCGCGTTCGACAGCGGCAACATTGACGTTCTCTCCATCGACGGAACCGCCGCCCGGCTGGCGATCCGGCGCGATCACCAGTCCGAATTCGCCCAGTGGTTCCACTTCCGCGTGGCCGGCGCGGCGGGGCGCGAACTGACGCTGGCGATCACCGGGCTTGGCCAGTCCGCCTATCCCGGCGGCTGGCCCGATTACAACGCCTGCGTCTCCGAAGACCGCGAATACTGGGGCCGCGCCGCATCGAGCTATGACCCGGCGACCGATGGCGGCACCCTGACGATCCGCCACACCCCTGCCGCCGACATCGCCTGGTTCGCCTATTTCGCGCCTTATTCGATGGAGCGGCATCACGATCTCGTCGCCGCGGCCGCGGCCAGCGAGGGCGTATCCCACCGCACGCTGGGCACCACGCTGGACGGCCAGCCGATCGACCTGCTGGAGCTGGGCGAGGGCGAAACCCAGGTGTGGCTCTATGCCCGCCAGCATCCCGGTGAAAGCATGGCCGAATGGTGGATGGAAGGCGCGCTCGACCTGCTGACCGATCCCGCCGATCCGCACGGGCGCAAGCTGCGCCAGCTCTGCCGCTTCCACATCGTGCCCAACATGAATCCCGATGGATCGCGGCGTGGCCACCTGCGCACCAACGCGGCTGGCGTGAACCTGAACCGCGAATGGGATGCGCCCTCGGCCGAACGCTCGCCCGAAGTGCTGTGCGTGCGCGACGCGATGGACGAAACCGGCGTCCACTTCGCCATCGACGTCCACGGTGACGAGGCGATCCCGGCGGTGTTCATCGCCGGCTTCGAAGGCATCCCTTCCTGGACCGAGCAGCAGGGTGCGGAGTACCGGCGCTATCGCGCGATCCTCGAACGGCGGACGCCTGATTTCCAGACGCGGCGCGGCTATCCGGTGGCCCCGGCCGGCAAGGCCAACCTCTCGATGTCGACCAACCAGCTCGCCGAGCGCTTCGGCGCGAGCCACGGCTGCGTCTCGATGACGCTGGAAATGCCGTTCAAGGACAACGCCGACCTGCCCGATCCGGCGCAGGGCTGGAGCCCGGAACGCAGCAAGCTGCTGGGCCGCGAATGCCTGGCGGCGCTGCTGGAATTGCTACTGACGCGCCCGTAACCGCGCCTAGGGTCGGATTTACGGTCTGTTAACCCGGTACGCGGCATGAACGGGCGATGTCCCGCGCGATTTCCTCGATCAAGACGGCCTCGATCGCGGCCGCCCCGCTTGCCGAAGGGCTGCGCGCCGTGATCGTGCTCGGCTGCGCGCTGGCGCTGATTCTCGCAGGACGCGCCCTGCCCTTCTGACGCGCGTTCCGAGGCGGCTCAGAGAATTTCCTGGACCTTTTCCTTGGGCCGGCACAGCCGCACGCCCTTGTCGGTTTCCACCAGCGGCCGTTCGATCAGCTTCGGGTCCGCCGCCATCGCGGCCAGCACGGTGGCGTCATCGGCTGCGGGCAGGCCGCGTTCCTCGGCATCGGTGCCCCTCAGGCGCAGGCCCTGCTGCGGGGTGATTCCGGCATCGCGATAGAGCTGCGCCAGCTTTTCGGCGCTCGGCGGCGTCTTGAGGTATTCGACCACGGTCACGTCCGCGCCCGCTTCCCGCAGCATCGCGAGCGTGTTGCGCGATGTGCCGCAGTTGGGATTGTGCCAGATCGTCGCCTTCATCGCCGGGTCTCCTGTGATGCTGTTCCGCTAGCGCAGCCCGCGCGCGAGGGGAAGATCAAAGCCCCGGCGTGGTCGCGGTCGCCGGCACGGGCAGCGGCGGCAGCGTTTCGGCATGCCGCAGGGAGCGGCCGGCGCGCTGGATCGCGCGGACCAGGCGCGGATAGACGCCGCAACGGCAGATATTGGTGATCGCGGCGGTGATGTCCTGCTCGGTAGGATCGCCGTTGTGCGCCAGCAGGGCGGCGGCGGCCATGACCACGCCCGGCGTGCAGAACCCGCACTGGATCGCCTGTTCGGCCACCAGCGCCTGTTGCACGGGATGGTTGCGATCGGGAGCCAGCCCCTCGATCGTCGTCACGCTGCGGCCCTCCGCCTCCCCCAGCGACAGCGTGCACGAGGGCATCGCCTGCCCATCGACGATCACCATGCAGGCGCCGCATTCGCCGGTGCCGCAGCCGTATTTGGTGCCGGTCAGGTTCGCCGCGTCGCGCAGCGCCCACAGCAGCGGGGTATCCGGTTCCAGCCGGAATTCCATCGGCTGGTTGTTGACGGTCAGACGGGCCATGCGCGTGCCCTAGCCCACCTTTCCGCCGCGCTTCAATCCCGCCAGGACCGGTCAATCTTGTCGATCCGCCGCACCCAGGCGTTGAAATCACCCACGCCGGCCCCGCCGCCCGGCGGCGTCGCCTCGCGCAGGTCGCGCTGGTGGACGGCGATGACATCGTCGGGCACCAGGATCGGCTTGCGCCCCATCGACAGCGTGGCCATCTGGATTTCGCAAGCGCGCTGAAGACTCCATTGCTGGATGAACATCGCCTGGAGCGTGGGCGCCAGCACCACCGGGCCGTGGTTGCGCAGCATCAGGATGTTCTTGTCGGCCAGGTTCGCCAGCAGGCGCTCGCCCTCTTCGGCGCGCACGGTGATGCCTTCGAAATCGTGGTAGGCGAGCCGGCCGGCGAAGTTGCAGGCGTAGAAGTTGATCGGCATCAGCCCTTCCTCAAGGCTGCACACCGCCATCGTCGCCGTGGTGTGGACGTGGCAGATGGCGTGCGCCCAGTTCAGATGCCGATGAAAATAGCCGTGCTGGGTGAAGCCCGCCTTGTTCACCGCGTGCGGGCTGCCGTCCAGCTTGTTGCCGTCGATGTCGATCTTGACGAGGTTGGACGCGCAGACTTCCGAATAGAGCAGGCCGAAGGGGTTGATGAGGAACGCGTTGTCCTCCCCCGGCACGCGCACGGAAATGTGGTTGTAGACCGATTCCGACCAGCCGAGCAGATCGAAGATGCGGTAGCACGCCGCCAGTTCCTGCCGGGCCTGCCATTCGGCGTCGCTGCATTCGATATTCGGGCGCATCTGCGTGGCCATGGTCATCGCTCTCCGATCAGTTTCTTGTCGCAACCTTATCGCACGATTCGGAGGCGGGCAATCGCACGCGGCCTCATTCCCGCCTTGGTGGCGCGCTAGGGCGCGGAGCCGGCCGCCGGCGGGGTAGGCATCCTGCCCAAGGGTTCCCATATCGCGGCCGTACCCAAGGAAGGGCCATGGACGCGACATCGCCAGTCTGCACGCTCGCCGAAGAACGGCCGGAAACCGGTGGCCTGATGCCGCTGGAGCGCGCGCTGGCGCACAAGGGCTATGCGATCGCGCGCGGGGCGCCGTTACCGCCCGATTTCGCGGACTTCTGGAACGACCTGCCGCTCGATACCTTCATGGCCGATGGCGGCCGCTACCGCCGGCGGCGCTATGCGACCTTCGCACTGGAAGGTGGCGAAATCGCGCCCCGCCCCGCCGAACCGCATTACCAGAGCCTGTCGTACAACCCGCTCAACGGCGGAATCGCCCGCCATTTCGCGCCCTTCGCCCCGGAAGCGACCACGCACCCGTGCCTGCTGGGCCTGCTGCGCGATGCCGAGGCACTGTTCGCGCGGTCCGCGCCGGGCGCGCGCTGGCATGTCGAGGCGCACCAGTTCCGCATCCTGGCGGGAAGCGAGAACGCCGGCCTGCCTACGCCCGAGGGGCTGCACCGCGACGGCGTGGACCGGGTGCTGGTGCAACTGGTGGCGCGGCACAATGTGATCGGCGGCGTCACCCGCATCACCGATCCGACGGGCAGGACGCTGGACCGGACCACGCTGACCGTACCCGGTGATCTCTACCTGCTCGACGACCGGCGCGTGATGCACGAGGTTTCGCCGGTGCGGCCCGAAGATCCAGCCCGGCCGGGCTGGCGCGACGTGCTGGTGGTCACGTTCCGTCGGCGGGATTGACCGCGCCGGCAAAGCCCAGCGGCAGCGCGGTGGTGCTTTTCACGTCCTCCAGGATGATGCTGGAACGCGCGGTCGCCACTTCGGGAGACCCGAGAATCTGCCGCGTCAGCAAATGGTTGAACGAGGCGAGGTCGCGCGTGGCGACCTTCAGGATCATGTCGGCCTCGCCGGTCAGCTTCTGACATTCCAGCACTTCGTCCAGTTCCAGCACCCGCGCGCGGAACGCCTCGGCCGCCGCGATCCCGTGGCTGTTCATGGTGAGCAGGATATAGGCGGAAATGCCCACCCCCAGCCGCCCGGCATCGAGCGCGGCATGAACCCCGCGAATATAGCCCGCCTTGCGCAGCTGCTGCATCCGGCGCGAGCATTGCGACGCCGAGAGATGGACGGCCTGGCTCATCTCCACCGGGCCGATATCCCCCTTCTGCTGGAGGATCGCGAGAATCTTGAGATCGAAACGGTCAAGCACGGGCAAGCTCCTGCTGGCACGGACGGTGCCCCAAATCGCCCTATAACGCATCATGTGTGCATTTCACTCCTGAAATCGCGCAAGAATGCACGCCCTTTGAGCATGATCAGCGCTAGACTGTGCGCCACATTCTCAATGCATGCTGGGGAGAGCCATGGCTGACCTGTTCGAAAACCCGCTGGGCCTCGACGGTTTCGAGTTCATCGAATTTTCCGCGCCCGAAAAGGGCGTGCTGGAACCCGTGTTCGCCGCGATGGGCTTCATCCGCGTCGCGCGGCACCGGTCCAAGGACGTGCAACTGTGGCGGCAGGGCGATATCAATCTGATCGCCAATTACGAACCGCGCAGCCCCGCTGCCTACTTCGCCGCCGAACACGGTCCTTCGGCCTGCGGCATGGGCTGGCGCGTGCGCGATGCGGCGAAAGCCTATGCCGAGGCGCTCGAACGCGGCGCGGAACCGGTCGAGGTGCGCACCGGCCCGATGGAACTGCGCCTGCCGGCGTTCCGCGGCATCGGCGGCTCGATCGTCTACCTGATCGACCGCTATGGCGATGCCCTGTCGATCTACGACATCGACTTCGTCTACGAGGAGGGCGTGGATCGCCATCCGGCCGGCGCGGGCCTGAAGCTGATCGATCACCTGACGCACAACGTCTATGGCGGGCGCATGGCGCACTGGGCGGCGTTCTACGAGCGCATCGCCGGTTTCCGCGAGATCCGCTATTTCGACATCAAGGGCGAATATACCGGCCTCACCAGCAAGGCGATGACCGCGCCCGACGGCAAGATCCGCATCCCGCTGAACGAGGAAGGGAAGGCCGGCGGCGGCCAGATCGAGGAATTCCTGCGCGCCTACAACGGCGAGGGCATCCAGCACATCGCCTTTGCCTGCGACGATCTGCTGGCGACGTGGGACAGGCTCAAGGCCAGCGGCACCCCGTTCATGACCGCCCCGCCCGCCACCTACTACGAGATGCTGGCCGAGCGCCTGCCCGGCCATGGCGAGCCGGTGGACCAGCTCCAGGCACGCGGCATCCTGCTCGACGGGTCGACCGTCAACGGCGATCCGCGCCTGCTGCTGCAGATCTTCTCGGAAACGATGATCGGCCCGGTGTTCTTCGAATTCATCCAGCGCAAGCGCGACGAAGGCTTTGGCGAAGGCAACTTCACCGCGCTGTTCGAATCGATGGAACGCGACCAGATGCGCCGGGGCGCGTTGCAGGCGGAGCCGGCGCAATGACCGCGCCGCGCCTCAGCCGCATCCACCACGTCGCCTACCGCTGCAACGATGCCAAGGCGACCGTGGAATGGTACGAGCGCGTGCTCGGCATGACCTACACCACCGCCTTCGCGGAAGACCATGTGCCATCGACCGGGGCCTACGATCCCTACATGCACGTGTTCCTCGATTGCGGCGGCGGCAACGTGGTGGCCTTCTTCGAACTGCCCGAACAGCCCGCGATGGGCCGCGATCCCCACACGCCGGCGTGGGTGCAGCACCTGGCCTTCGAGGTGGAGGACGAAGCCGCGCTGCTGGCGGCCAAGGCGCATATCGAGGCGCAGGGCATCGACGTGCTGGGGCCGACCTGGCACGGCATCTTCAAGTCGATCTATTTCTTCGATCCCAACGGGCACCGGCTGGAACTGGCGTGCAACATCGGCACGCCCGAACAGTACGCCGAACTGAAGACGCTGGCCCCGGTCATGCTCGAGGAATGGAGCCGGACGAAGCGCGCCCCGCGCCATGCCGCCTGGCTGCATGCGGAGCCGAAGGACGCATGAGCATCGACCACACGCACAATCCGCAGGCATCGAGCTGGGTGCCGGGGGCGGACGACCATGCCGAATTCCCGGTCCAGAACCTGCCGCTGGGCATCTTCTCCACCGATGGTGGCTCCGCGCGTGCCGGCACCGCCATCGGCGATTGCGTGCTGGACCTTGCCGCCATGGCGGAACAGGGCCTGCTGCCGCCGGCCGTGGTGCCGGCACTGGGACAGGCCACGCTCAACGCGCTGTTCGCCCTGCCTGCCGCCGACCGGCTGGCGCTGCGCCACGCGTTGTTCGCGTGCCTGACCTCCGACCGGTTCCGCGTGCGGCTGGACCCGCTGCTGCACCGCGCGGAAGACTGCGCGTTGCACCTGCCGTTCCACATCGGCGACTACACCGATTTCTACGTCGGCATTCATCACGCCACCAACATCGGCAAACTGTTCCGGCCCGACAATCCGCTGCTGCCCAACTATCGCCACGTGCCGATCGGCTATCACGGCCGTGCCTCGTCCGTGCGGGTCTCGGGCACCACGCTGCTGCGCCCCAAGGGCCAGCTCAAGGCGCCCGATGCCGAAGCGCCGGTGTTCGCGCCATCGCGGCGGCTCGACTACGAGCTGGAGCTGGGCGTGTGGATCGCGGGCGACAACGCGCTGGGCGAACCGGTGTCCATCGCCGATGCGTGGAGCCGGATCGGCGGGCTGACCCTGCTCAACGACTGGTCGGCGCGCGATATCCAGGCGTGGGAGTACCAGCCGCTCGGACCGTTCCTTGCCAAGAACTTCCTCACCACGGTATCTCCGTGGGTGGTGACGGCCGAGGCGCTGGCCCCGTTCCGCGTCGCCCAGCCACCCCGGCCGGAAGGTGATCCGCAGCCGCTGCCCTACCTGGTCGATGCCGCGGACGCCGAAGCCGGCGCGCTCGCACTGGACCTCGAAGTCACGCTCGCCAGCGCGGCGATGCGCGATGCCGGCCTGTCGCCGCTCCGCCTGAGCCACGGCCCTGCGACGAACATGTACTGGACCGTGGCGCAGATGGTGGCGCACCATACCTCCAACGGCTGCGACCTCCATGCCGGCGACCTGCTGGGCACCGGCACGATTTCCGGTCCGGCGCGCGATAGCTTCGGCAGCCTGATGGAGCTTTCGGGCGGCGGGCGCGAACCGGTCACGCTGCCGGGCGGCGAAACCCGCTGCTTCCTCGAGGACGGCGACCAGCTCACCCTGTCCGCGCGGGCGGTGCGCGACGGGTTCCGCACGATCGGCTTCGGTCCCTGCACCGGCACCGTCCAGCCGGCGCGATGACGCTGCGACTCCACGGTTACTGGCGCTCCACCGCCAGCTACCGCGTGCGGATCGCGCTGGCGCTGAAAGGCGTGGGCCACGAACAGGTGACGCACGACCTGCGCACCGGCGCGCAACGCGCGCCCGCGTTCCTCGCGCTCAACCCGCAAGGGCTGGTGCCCGCGCTGGAGCTCGATGGCGAAAGGGAGGACGAAGCCGCGGTCCTCACCCAGTCGCTCGCCATTCTCGAATGGCTGGACGAAGCCTATCCGCACACGCCGCTGCTGCCGCGCGATGCCCTGGGCCGCGCCACGGTGCGGGCGATGGCAGGGCTGGTCTGCTGCGACATCCACCCGCTCAACAACCTGCGCGTGCTGCAAGCGCTGCGGCGGGACTTTCAGGCCAGCGACGCGCAAGTCTCGGCGTGGATCGCGCGCTGGATCGGCACGGGCTTCGACGCGCTGGAAGTTCTGATCGCGCGCCACGGCGGCGATTTTGCCTTCGGCGATGCCGCGACCATGGCCGATTGCTGCCTGATCCCGCAGGTCTATTCCGCCCAACGGTTTGGTATCGACCTTGCGTCGTGGCCAGCCATCGCGCGGATTGCCGCGCGTTGCGAGGCCCTGGAGCCTTTCCGACGCGCCCACCCTGCGCAGCAACCCGACGCGGATTGAGCAAGTTTGATAGATAAGTTCTATTGAATCTCCAATTTCAATCAGTTGGAGTTGTTCGATTGAAAAGCCCATCTTCGGTGCATGACAGCTTTTCTTTCCGCCCGCACCCACGCGCCCGGCCTTCTGGTCTGCGGAGCGGTAGCGCTGGGCGCGCTCGCTCTTGAGCGGCTTGAAGTCCGCCTTGCCGGCCACGCCTGGGTGGAAGCGCTGGTCCTGGCGATTCTGGCCGGCACCGCCGTCCGCACGCTGTGGACGCCGCCCGCGCGGTTCGCATGCGGCATCCAGTGGGCCGCCAAGGGCCTGCTCGAATGCGCGGTGGCACTGATGGGCGTGACGATCAGCTTCGCCACGATCGCCGCCGCCGGGCTGCCGTTGCTCGCCGGTATCGTCGCTATCGTGTTTGGCGCGATCGCTGCCAGCTTCCTGCTCGGCCGCGCGTTCGGACTGCCGCCCAAGATGGCGGTGCTCGTCGCCTGCGGTAACGCGATCTGCGGCAATTCCGCCATCGCCGCCGTCGCGCCGGTAATTGATGCCGAAAGCGACGACGTGGCCACGGCGATCGCCTTCACCGCCGTGCTGGGCGTGGCCGTGGTGATCGCGCTGCCGATCGTGGCGCACGCGCTGCACCTGAGCGCCGCCGCCGGGGGAACGCTGGCCGGCCTGACGGTCTATGCCGTGCCGCAGGTGCTGGCCGCCGCAGGCCCGCTCGGCCCCTCCGCCGTGCAGACCGGCACCCTGGTCAAGCTGGTGCGCGTGCTGATGCTGGGGCCGGTCGTCGCCTGCCTGTCGGTGCTCAAGGCGCATCAGGCCGAAGAAGCGGAAGCCGCCGCGGTCCGGACTCCGGGGCTCCGCCATGGCCTGCTGCATTTCCTGCCGCCGTTCATCCTCGCGTTCCTGGCGCTGGCGGCGCTCCGTTCGCTGGGCCTCGTCCCCGTGGCGATGATCGCCCCGGCGCACGAGGCCAGCGTGTTCCTAACGATCCTCGCCATGGCGGCGCTGGGCCTTGGCGTCGACCTGCGGAGCGTTACCGCCGCCGGCCCGCGCGTGGTAACGGTGGTTACGCTGTCGCTGCTGCTGCTCGGCCTGGCCGCGCTGGCGGTGCTGCGGCTGACCGGCCTGGCCTGAATCAGAAAACCTGAACGGGGGCCGGAAGGAGAAGAAACGATGAACCAGTTCGATTCGATGCTGGCCACGCGGCTCGGCCGGCGACGGCTGCTGCAAGGCGGCGCGGCGCTGGGCGCGGGCGCGCTGGCCGCCCCGGCGTTCG
>NZ_RQSI01000033.1:0-42726 GCF_003856955.1 Novosphingobium sp. LASN5T | reverse complement strand
CGGGGGCGGGGGCGGCGGCGGGGGCGGGGGCGGAGCAACCGGTTCTGCGCCACCGAAGTTGTAAGCCAGCGTCGCCATCAGCGAGTGCGAACGGAAGCGCGTGCGCACGTTGGCGCCAGCGTTGTTCACCAGATCGTTGTGGTCCTGGTTGTAGAAGCGATACTTCAGACCCACGTCGACGTGCTTGCTGATCGGCGCGCGGATACCCGCGAGAGCCTGCCAAGCGAAGCCGGTGTCCGAATCGACAACGTTCACCGAGGTCGGGCCGGTCACGGGCGTGATCACCGCGTTCTTGACGCGGCCAACGCCAACACCGCCGCCGACGAAGCCCTGCAGGCCGTCATCGGGACCGAAGTCGAGCAGGCCGTTGGCCATGAAGCTCAGCGCGCTGGCGCCGCCACCCAGCTGGGCGTCGTTGTAGTTCTGGGTCGAGCTGCGATAGCCCTTTTCCTCGGCGCGACGATAGCTGGCTTCGGCTTCGAGGCGGAACGGACCGAAGTCGTAGCCGACGATGCCGCCGAAGTCGTAGCCGGCCTTGGTGTCCAGCGTGCCGTCGTTGTTCTTGCCGGTGAAATTGTAGATGTCTTCCACAATCATGGCACCCGCGTCACCCTCGACGTACCAGGACTTATCCCGGGCGAGAGCTGGCGTAGCCAGGGCGCTCGACGCCATGGCCAGGCCTAGGACCAGTTTCCGCATTATTGATTCCCCTTTTAGCGATAATCTTGCCACGTCGTGGCGGTTGTCTACCGGTTCTCAAGTGCTCATGCAAGCGGGCACGCTTGCCAGGTGTTGCGAAAATACATCGCTGTTGCGCTGTGCATCTTCGTAAACCGCGGCAGAAATACCCTCATGTTCCGCCGAAATGATTAAAGCGGGCGTTTGTTCCCGCGATTTCAGCGGAGCAAACCGCAATCCCGCAAACTTTGAACCAGATCGGCGATGAAGGCGCGCGCTTCCACGTCGATCATGCTGCCGCCCGTGGGCAGCGCCGGTGCGTCGAACCCGCCCCATATGTCCGCAAACAGGCGGAAGCATCGCTGTTCGCGATCGAACACCCGCATGCCTTCGCGCGGAGGAAGAAAGCGCCGGCCCCCTCCGCTCAGGATGGCAATAGCGCGCGCATGCCTGGCGAAGACAACCTTGGCGCTTTCCGTGACGAGCCAGTGCTGGTCGTCTTCGAGCGTCGTTCCACCGTTGTGTGTGCCAGCGTGTCCAGCAGGGACAGCTCCCATAGATGGAGCGAGAGGTGAAATTGAGCCGTTATGGATGCGAAACTTGTCTGTTCGGTCGAAGTCTTACGTCGATGAAGAAGAAACGGTGGCTCAGGAGGCAAGGAGGATGATAAACGACAGGGGGAGCGATGCGTGCATGATCTGCTAGAGATGGATTCGCTGCGGTGCGTCCGTTTCGAGGACGGCTTCGGCAGGGTCCGAAGTGTTCGAGACGGGCAACGTTAGTCTCCTATCGCAGCGCCGGCGTTGCGGCATCACCGTAGCCTATCGTCTGGGGGGCGCAGTCTTAGTACAGCCGTACCGGGCTCCATCATTCCATGCTTACGTGCTCCTGATACAGGCCGAGCTAAGGTCTGGTTGCCCTATTCCATGGACTGGGTGTGGGTCGTTCAGGTTGAGCCCGCATTGAGTTATGGGCGCGCTCACCGCGATTGCACTTGCCAAACAAGGGCGAATGCCGAAAGAATCCCGGGCCATGCGCACCGACATCGACCATCTTCCTGCGGCAAAGCAGCGCGAGCTTGAGCGCATCGTCGAGGTCATTTTCGAGGAATTTCGCGACGCGATCGGGAATGCCACCGGCCCTCGGAAAGGCGCGCGCATCCTGAAGATCGTGCTGTTTGGCAGCCACGCGCGGGGCGACTGGGTCGATGCGCCGCTGTCGGCGAACCAGTACAAGTCCGACTACGATATCCTCATCATCGTCAGCCAGAAGGAACTGACCGACCGGGCCGCTTACTGGGCGAAGGCCGAGGAACGGCTGATCCTTGCCTACACGATCGAGAAGACGCTGCGCACGCCGGTCAATTTCATCGTCCATTCGCTACACGAGGTGAATGACGGCCTCGCCCATGGCCGCGTCTTCTTCATGGAAGTCGCCAAGGATGGGGTTGCACTTTACGAGGCAGACGGCAGGGAACTGGCGACGCCGCAGCCAAAGACGCCCCAGCAAGCGCTCGACACAGCAAAAGAGTACTTCGAGGAATGGCTGCCGAATGCGGCTGGTTTCCAAAAGGTATTCCGCTTCTGTATGACCGAAGGGGATTGGAAGCGAGCTGCCTTCCTGCTGCATCAGGCTACGGAAAGCCTTTATCAGGGCCTGCTCCTCACCCTGACCTTCTACGCGCCCCACAATCACAACATCGCCTTCCTGCGGTCGCTGGCCGAAGGGCTGGACCGCCGGCTCTACGGCATCTGGCCAGAAACCACGCGCCGCGAACGCGCCATGTTCCAGAAGCTGAAAGAGGCCTACACCAAGGCCCGCTATTCCCGGCACTACCGGATCAGCGCCGAAGAACTGGCATGGCTCGGCGAACGCGTCGAGGAACTGGGCCGCGTCGTCCATCAGGTCTGCTCGGAGCGGATCGCCGAACTGGAAGTCGCCGCCCGGAAATAGCCATCCCGCCAGACAGCTTGCCCGGATTCCTCGTGTCTGGCATATTCGGCGGCACGGGATGGAAGGACTGGCGGCCATCCCGGGGATAACCCTGCCAGGCATCATGTAGGCCCGGCCACCGAGGTCGGGCAGTTGCTGCAAGCCGCAAATGACGGCACGCAGCGGACACCGCTTGCACCATCCGCGCTCCGATGCGCGGACCGCCGGTGTGCGAGCTGCAAATGACATCCCGTACCGACGTCTACGCGCGCGAAGTCGTGATGGCGCGCGTCAGCCATCTGGTCTGGCGCAAGCAGGGCGAGATCGAACGCATCGCGCGCATCATGCGCGCCTGCTTCGAACCCGAAAAGGTCCAGGCACCCCGGCCGGGGAAGATCAGGCGGATCATCCTGATCGGCCCCTATGCGCGCCGCTCCTGGTACGAGGACCGGCGCACCATCCAGTTCTCGGATTTCGAATTCTGGATCGTCGTCAACCACCCCGCCTTCAAGGACGAGCGCTGCTGGCAGCGGGTGCGCGCTGTCATCGACAGCGAACTGGGCAACCGGTGCGCGGTCGATTTCGACATCCATTCCAGGACCGACATCCGCATCGCCAGGATCGAGCGCGACACTTTCATCCTCGACCGCATCGAAGCGGGCATCACGCTCTACCGCGCCTCGCGCGATTCACCACTGAACGAACACGAATGGCGGGAGGCAAGGCGATGAGCCCCTCCGGTTCCACGGCCGCCTTCGAGGCGCTCTATCGAGCAGAGTACACGCGGGTCCTGCGCTTCTTCCGCAAGCGGGTGGGCTCCGACGATGCTTCCGACCTCGCGCAGGAGGTTTTCCTCAAGCTGTTCACTTCGGACGTGGCGGGACAGATCGAGCATCCGCGAGCCTATTGCATTCGGAGCGCCCGCAACCTCCTCGCTGACCGTGCGCGCCGGAAGACCCCGGTTCATATCGCCACCTGTCCGATCGACGAGGGACTGGACGCACCAACCCCTCCCGAACAGGCGTGGCGGATCGAGGAGCGCGATGTCCGGAGGGTCTATCGCCGGACGCTCCTCGTCCTGCCGCGCAGGACCCGCCGCATCTTCCTGATGCACCGGCTGAAGCGCATGACCTATGCGGAAATCTCCGAGCAGGTCGGCATCGGATACAAGTCCGTCAACTACCACATGATGCGGGCGTTGGCGCGGTGTCGAAAAGAACGGATATTCCAATGAATTCCCACCACTTGAAGGGACTCTGCATGTGCCGCTAGCGCCAGTCACGCCAATGCTTTGCGAATGACGGCGGCGACTTTGGATGTCGGCCAGCGCGGCCAGGAACGGCTTGACCCAGCGCGCGGACGTTTCGCCCGCACACGCTTTTGCGGCACGCGTCAGCGACGCGCCTGGTGATCTGGCTGCCATGAAATATCCGTATCTGGGGAAGGTTTCGCACCGGTCGCGACGGGGGGCGGGCGACTCGGTCTTTCGTGATGTTCCTGTTATGTACTCATTCAGCGTCACGTTGTCAAGGCCGAACTGCGGGCCGGATATTCCGCCTATGGCACTTTGCCGCCCGCTGCCCTAAGCACCCGCGCGATACTCAGCCGCGTTAACGGATGCCTTGCCCATGCTTCGCCGCCTCTATGACTGGACCATGGCCAAGGCCGCGCATCCGCGCGCCGAATGGTGGCTTGCCCTGTTCGCCTTCGTCGAGGCCAGCTTCTTCCCGATCCCGCCGCATCCGCTGCTGGGGCTGATGTGCCTGGCCGAACCGAAGAAGGCGGTCCGCTTCGCCGCGATCACCGTGATCGCCTCGGTCATCGGCGGGATGCTGGGCTATGCGATCGGCCATTTCCTGTTCGCCAGCGTGGGCGAACAGCTGCTGTCCGCGCTGCACCTGACGCAGAGCTTCCCCTACGCCGCGTGCAAGCTGCGGGGCGAGGCGGGCTTCCTCGCGATCATCGCCAAGGGCGCCACGCCGATCCCGTTCAAGCTGATCACCATCACCGCCGGCTTCATCGGTATGCCGATCGGCAAGTTCCTGCTCGCCAGCCTGATCTCGCGCAGCATCGGCTTCATGATCGTGGGCGTGCTGTTCCGCCTGTTCGGCGCGCCGATCAAGGCGTGGATCGATCGCTACCTCGGCCTCGCCGTGGTCGGGTTCATCGCGCTGATCCTGGCCGGCTTCGTCGCCGCCGCGATGCTGGGCGGGCACGGGCAGAAGGGCGCCGACGAATGCAGCGGCGCCACGATGCAGTCGGTCACCGCCAGCGCCTGAGCCGCGCGGGTTCCTGCTTGCTGCAATGCACAAAAAAAGGGCGGCGGACCCCGTTGACGGTCCGTTAACCATGAAGGAGCATGCTGCTTCCCGGTATTTCTTCACCAGCGAGGGGGAAGGAGGACTATGGAAGACAGCGACTTTCGGCTTCAGTTGGCCGGTTACGGGCTGGCCACCTGGCAGATCCATTACTACATGCCCGATCATCCCAGCCTGCTGCAGGAATTCGTCCTGCAGCGCTACGACGTCGCACCCCGGTTCCCGGAACTGAAACGGTTCCTCGATTTCTGGCGGCGCGATATCGAGGCGGTGATCCATTCGGTCCGCGTGGCGCACAATCACCTGATCCGCCCCAGCGAATGGCGGGCGGTGGACGGCGAGATCCGGCTGCACTGACCTTGGTGGATGGCCGGGGGCAGTCCCCGGCCGCCCGGGCCAGTCAGAAGCCGGACAAGTCAGATGATTCCGGCTTTCTTGCCGGCGCGTTCGAACATGCCGATGATCGTCTGCACCTGTCCGGCGGTGTGTTCCGCGCACAGCGAACAGCGCAGCAGCGTCATCCCGGCGGGCGTCGCCGGCGGACGCGCCAGGTTCACGTACAGCCCTTCGTGGAGCAGCGCTTCCCACATGCCCGCGCCGCGCTCCAGATCGGGCATGATGACCGAAATGATCGCGCTCTGCGGTTCTTCGGTGCCAAGCTGGAAGCCCCGGTCGCGCAGGCCCTTGTGCAGCGTGCGTGAATTTTCCCACAGGTGCGCGCGCTTGTTGCCCGCGTGCATCAGCTTGCGGATCGATGTCGCGGCGGTGTGGACCACGCTCGGCGGCAGGCTGGCGGTGAAGACATAGGGGCGGCAGACCAGCCGCAGGATCTCGAACTTGGGGTGGTTGGACACGCAGAAGCCGCCGACGGTGCCCACCGACTTGGAGAACGTGCCGATCACGAAGTCCACGTCGTCCAGTACGCCCTGCTCTTCGGCCACGCCGCGTCCGTTGGGGCCGATGAAGCCCATCGAATGCGCCTCGTCCACCAACACCATCGCGCCATTTTCCTTGGCGATGGCGATCATTTCCTTCAGCGGCGCGATGTCGCCCAGCATCGAATAGACGCCTTCCAGCACCACCAGCTTGCCCGCGCCTTCGGGAATGCGCTTCAGGCGCTTTTCCATGGCCACGATGTCGTTGTGCTTGAACGGCACCACTTCGGCATCGCCCATCTTGCAGCCGTCCCAGATCGAGGCGTGGCTGTCGATGTCCAGCACGATGTAGTCGCCCTTGCCGGCGACGGTGCTGATGATGCCCAGGTTGGCCTGGTATCCGGTGGAGAACACCATGGCGTGCTCCATCCCGTAGAAGTCCTTGAGCGCGTCCTCCACGGCGCGGTGCCCAGCATAGGTGCCGTTCAGCACGCGGCTGCCGGTGGTGCCCGAACCGAAATCGTCCAGCGCCTGCTTGCCCGCCAGGATCACATCGGGATCGAACGTCATGCCCATGTAGTTGTAGGTGCCCAGCAGGATCGTTTCGCGCCCGTTGCACACGGCCACGGTGGGCGAGAGCACGCGCTCCATCACCAGGTTGAACGGGTCTTCCACGCCACCGGCGAGAAGGGCGCGGCGCTGTTCGATCAGCGGGTCGAACTTGCTGAACAGATCGGTCATCGTGGGCGTCAGCCTTGCAGTTTGGTCACGGCGTCGATCAGCTGGCCGTAGGTTTCGATCTCGGCCTGCTGGTTCATGGTGATGATGATGTCGAATTCGTCCTCGATCGCCGCCACGAAATCCATCACCGTCAGGCTGTCCCATTCAAGGTCACCGGCAAAGGTCGTATCCTCGGCGATCGCGATGCCCTTCTTGTTGAACGGCTCGATCAGCTCGGCGATCCGGTTTGCGGTTGCGGCGCGGTCCATCGGTATTCTCCACTGTGGGGCAAGCCCCCTGCCAGACGATTGCGGCTGAAAAGCGGCCACGCGGTCCGCTTGTCAAGCCGGACCGTCCTGTGTCATCCCCAGCCGCGATGCCGCATCAAGGGGAAATGCGTTGAACCAGCCGTCGCCGTTGCCGCCATCGTCATCGGGCGCTTCAGCGGAAACCGGGGATACGGGCGGAGCGCAGCCGGTCCGCGCCACGCCCTCGCCGCTCTCGCCGTCGGGTTTCTCCAACCACGCCATCCATCTCGTGCGCACCTCGCAGCAGATGAACCTTACGCTCAGCCAGATGGCCGATGCCAAGGCTTCGCTGCTGATGGGGGCCACCTTCCTGGTGTTCACCATCGCGGTCGGGCAGGCGAAAAGCGGAACGATGCCGTGGTCGCTGGGCGTGCTGGCAATGTCGGCGTTCATTTCCGCGATGTGCGCGGTGTTCGCCGTGCTGCCCTCGATCGGCGGGCCAGGCCGAGGCAAGACGGGCAGGGGGCAGGCTGGCCCGTCGTCGCCCAACAAGCTGTTCTTCGGCTATTTCACCCACGTCGCGGAAGAGGAATGGATCGACAGCGTGCTCGAGGAACTCCACGCCGATGAAACCGTGTTCCGCACGATGCTGCGCGACATCTACCAGAACGGCCAGGTGCTCCAGCGCAAGAAGTACCGCTTCCTCGGCTATGCCTACCGCGTGTTCATGGTCGGCCTGTGCCTGACGGTCGTGACGTTCGCGATCGAGCACCTGCGCGCCTACGTACCCTCCTGACAGGGCCGGCTCACACCAGCTTGTTCACCGCCGCCATGAACGGGCCGATCGATACCGGCTTGGCCAGATAGCCTTCGGCACCGGCTTCGCGGATGCGTTCCTCGTCGCCCTTGCCGGCATAGGCGGTCACGGCCAGCACCGGGATCGTGCGCAGTTCGGTGTCGCCTTTCAGCGCCTCGATCAGTTCCAGGCCCGACACGTTGGGCAACTGGATGTCCATGATGACGAGGTTGGGGACGAACAGGCGGGTCCGCTCGATCGCCTCGCGCCCGTCGGCAACGGGTTCGACGGTGAAGCCGTTGGCCTTCAGCAGGTCGCAGAACAGCTTGCGATTGAGGTCGTTATCCTCGACAACCAGAATTCTTTTTGCCACTGAGCCCTCGGGTGCGAGCGCCGGAAGCCGGCTGCGCCGTTGACCCTCTATTGACCCGGAAAGGCCCTGACAATCATTCGTGAACCCGCCCCGGTTTCTGATGCGCGCACCGTGGCCTTGCAGGCGCTTGGCTGGGTGCTGGCGGATAGTGGCCGGGCCGACCGGTTCCTGGCGCTGACGGGGCTGACGCCCGAAGCCCTGCGCGCCGGCCTTGGCGATCCGGGCGTGCTGGGCGCGGTACTGGATTTTCTCGCCAACCATGAATCGGACCTTGTCGCGGCGGCGGAAGCACTCGACATTGCACCCGAAGCCCTTGCCGCCATCCGGGAGAAATTGAGATGAGCCGCCCGCTGATCATCAGCGATTGCGATGAAGTGCTGCTGCACATGGTCGCGCCCTACAAGGAATGGCTGGCCGAACGGCACGGCATCGATTTTGCCATGCAGAGCAACGATTTCGGCAAGGCCATGCGCTATGCCGATGGCGGGTATGTCGAACCGGCCGAAATCTGGCGCCTGCTCAACCTGTTCTTCGATACCGAGATGTACCGGCAGCAGCCGATCGCCGGCGCGGTGGACGGCGTCAACGCGCTGGCGGAACATGCCGATGTGGTGATCCTCACCAATCTGGGCGATCACCGGCGCGAGGATCGCGCGCGGCAGTTGCGCGATGTCGGCATCAACGCGCGGGTCTTCACCAACACCGGGCCCAAGGGGCCGGCGCTCAAGGCGATTCTCGATGAATACCGCCCGGAACGCGCGGTGTTCATCGACGATCTGCCGCAGCACCATGGATCGGTTGCCGAACTGGCACCCCATGTCACGCGGTTGCACTTGTGCGGAGAGCCGATGCTGGCCCCCCATATCGACTGCGCGCATCAGCAGGGGCACGCGCACGCCCGGATCGACGAATGGTCCGCCGCGCTGCCCTGGCTGATGGCGCAAATTCATGGAGCGAATGATGACTGATGCCGTTGCCGCGAAGATTGCCGAACTGGGCTTCGCGCTTCCCCAGGCCGCCGCGCCGGTTGCGGCCTATGTGCCGACGGTCGAGGTCGGGGGGCTGCTGCACGTGTCGGGCCAGTTGCCGTTCGTCGATGGCAAGCTGGTGACCGGGCGGCTGGGCGAGGATGTCTCGCTCGAACAGGGCGTCGCCGCTGCGCAGGCCTGCGGTCTGATGCTGCTGGCGCAGGTCAAGGCGGCGCTGGGTTCGCTCGATCGCGTGGAGCGCGTCGTCAAGCTGGGCGCGTTCATCAACTCCGCCGGGACGTTCACCGATCAGCCGAAGGTCGCCAATGGCGCGTCGGAACTGATGGTCGCCGTGTTCGGAGACATTGGCCGCCACGCGCGCAGCGCCGTTGGCGTTCCTGTCCTGCCGCTGGGCGCGGCCGTGGAAGTCGATGCTGTATTTGCTGTTCGCCCTGCTTGACCGGTGGCTCGTCCCCGTTCCGCCAGCGGAACGGGTCGGTTGGCTGCGCGGGCGCGTCTATGCCCATCGTGGTCTGCACCGCGCGGGCGTGCCGGAAAACTCGCTCGCCGCCTTCGCGCTCGCTATCGAGCGCGGGCTGGGGATTGAATGCGATGTGCAGCGCACCAGCGATGGCCAGGCGATGGTGTTCCATGACTGGGACCTCGATCGCCTGACCGACGCTGCCGGCGCGATTATCGACCACAGTTCCACCCAGCTTGGCGCGATCGCGCTGAGCGGTGCCGAAGGGGAGCACATTCCTACCTTGCGCCAGATGCTCGATCTGGTCGCCGGGCGCGCGCCGCTGCTGATCGAGATAAAGTCGCGCCGCGATCTGCGCGTGGCGCCGTTGTGCCTGGCGGTGCGCCGGGTGCTGGAAGGTTATCGCGGCGATGTCGCGGTCATGAGCTTCGACCCGCGCGTGCCGGCGTGGTTCCGCCGCTATTCGCCGCACATCGTCCACGGCCTTGTCGTGACCGAGGAAGGGCGCCGCACCCTGTTCGCGCGCGCTCAGCGGCATCTGGCGCTGTGGCACGGCAAGCCGCAGTTCCTTGCCTACGACGTGCGCGATCTCCCCAGCCGTTTCGCCGCGCTCCAGCGCCGCCGGGGTCTGCCGGTGCTGACCTGGACGGTGCGCTCGCCCGAACTGGCGGAAAAGGCGTCTGCCCACGCTGACGCCCCGATTGCCGAGGGCGCCGGCCTGCCGTGAGCGTCACCGCGCGTATCCATCATTCCATCAGCGAGATCGCGGCCGATGACTGGGATCGGCTGGCGGGCGGCGGCAATCCGTTCACCGCGCACACCTTCCTGTCGCTGCTGGAGGAATCGGGCAGCGTCGGCGGGCGCAGCGGATGGTCCCCGCTGCCGGTGGTGATCGAGGACGAGGCCGGCCGCCCGGCGGCGGCCCTGCCCGCCTATCTCAAGGCGCACAGCCAGGGCGAATACGTATTCGATCACAGCTGGGCCGATGCCTGGCAGCGCGCGGGCGGCAGCTATTACCCCAAGCTTCAGATCAGCGTGCCGTTCACGCCTGCCACCGGACCGCGCCTGTTGCTGGGGGACCGGTCCGACCTTGCGCCGTCGTTGCTGCGCGTGGCCGAGCGCCTGTGCGAAGGCAACGAACTGTCATCCGCCCACGCCACGTTCATCGAACCGGCCCAGTTGCCGCTGTTCGAGGAGGCGGGCTGGCTGTTGCGCTCCGACATCCAGTTCCATTGGGAAAACCGGGGCTATGCCTCGTTCGATGATTTCCTGGCCGCGCTGTCGTCGCGCAAGCGCAAGGACATCCGCAAGGAACGCGCGGCGGCGCAGCAGGGCGTGGATATCCGGGCGCTGACCGGCGACGCGCTGCGGCCCGAACACTGGGATGCCTTCTGGCAGTTCTATCAGGATACCGGCGCGCGCAAGTGGGGGCGGCCCTATCTGACCCGGCAGGCGTTCGATCTGCTGGGCGATCGCATGGCCGATCGGGTGCTGCTGGTGCTGGCCTTCCTGGATGGGCAGGCCGTGGCCGGGGCGCTCAATTTCATCGGCGCGGACGCGCTCTACGGCCGGTACTGGGGCGCGATCGTCGACAGGCCGTTCCTGCATTTCGAGCTGTGCTACTATCAGGCGATCGACGCGGCGATCGCGCTGGGCCTCGGCAGGGTGGAGGCGGGGGCGCAGGGCCAGCACAAGCTGGCGCGTGGCTACGAGCCGGTGCGCACGTGGTCGGCCCACTACATCGTGGACCCGGGATTTCGGGCCGCCGTCGCCGATTTTCTCGAGCGGGAAAGGCAGGGCGTGGCGCAGGACCAGCTGACGCTGGGCGAGCATACGCCTTTCAGAAAAGGATAGCCGTCCGGCGCGTGCCGGCCGATAGACTAGGCAACAGGTCGATCAGGCGGCGCGGCGGCTGGAGGCGCGGATCCATTCGCGCGCACGGCGTTGCGCTTCGGCGATTTCGCGCGCGGTCATTTCCTCGGAGATGTCGGCGCGGCACTGCGCGGCATCGTCATGGCCACCCACGGCGGCAAGGTTGAACCACTTGTGCGCTTCGATCAGATCGCATTCCACCCCGTGGCTGCCCGTCGAAAAGGCCACGCCCAGGTCGAACAGCGCGTTGGTGTCCCCTTGCGCGGCGGCGGCCAGGCAGGTTGCCACCAGAAGGTCGGCGCCTTCGTGCAGACCGGCATTTTCGGCGTATGTCATGGCCGCGTCATCGGCGACCAGCTTGATCCAGGCTTGTCCCATTTAACAATACCCCCGGTTGAAAACCAAGTTATCCGGGCCTTTCACGGGTCCCGGCGTGTCAGACAGTCACCAAGTTTGCTCAACAAATGGTTAACGCCGGGGTGGGGCGGCTCCGGAAAACCCGCCAAAACGGCGATTTCTGACGCTTTGGCGTTCCGCCGGGCTTCAACTTCCTTGTGTCGTCACCCGCATGGAATGGCTTGTGCCGGTTCCGGGCGGCTCCTATAGGGCGCCACAAACCGGGAACGCGCGATGCGTCGCGGCGATTGCCGGTCGGGTCGGAAGGCGTTTATCTGGAGGGCCGGATGGCTGGCGTTTTGAGTGACGAGATTGACGTTCTGGCCAAGGCTCGCCGGGCCATGCCGGGTGATTACGTTCCCAGTGATGACGAACCCTACATGGGCGAGGCGCAGCTCGATTATTTCCGCCGCCTTCTGCTCGAATGGAAGAAATCGATCCTGTCCGCGTCGGCTGGCACGCTTTCCGCGTTGCAGGACGGACCGTTGCGCGAACCCGATCTCAACGATCGCGCCTCGAGCGAAACCGACTGGGGCATCGAACTGCGCACGCGGGATCGCCAGCGCAAGCTGATCGCCAAGATCGATTCCGCGATGCGCCGGATCGACGAAGGCGAATACGGTTTCTGCGAGGTGACCGGAGAGCCGATCGGCCTGGGCCGTCTGATCGCCCGCCCGATCGCGACGATGACCGTCGAAGCGCAGGAAGCACATGAACGCCGGGAAAAAATCTCGCGCGATATGTGAGTCAAACCTTTCCGCCCCGGACCATGCGGACTGTCCGGAAATGGCACGTTTGCTTGGTTAATCGGGGTGCGTTTAACGATTTCTTTGCCACATCCGTATAGGACGTGGAGAGGGAATCATGCGATTTGTCCAAGGTGCCGGCTCGGTATCCATTGCGGAGCATTTTCGGCGGTTTGCAGGAGTGGTCGGTTTCGCCGTGACAGAGCTTGAGCATCGTCAGATCGGGCGCGACAGCCTGTTCCTTATGGCGGATCTGCGTCTTGATGGCGTGGATGGCGAACACAAGGTCAAGGTGCGCAACCTTTCGGCTGGCGGGATGATGGCCGAAGGCAACGTCCGCGTGGTTGTCGGGAAACGGCTGGAAGTGAACCTGCGCAATCTGGGCTGGGTCGAAGGCGTCGTCGCCTGGATTCAGGAAAACCGCTTCGGCATCGCCTTCATCGAGGACATCGATCCCAAGGTGGTGCGCGCCACCGCCTCAGGGCCCACGGCGGACGAACTGACTCCCCGCTTCGTGCGACCGCCGCTGCCGACGCATGAGCGCGGCCGGATGCGCAAGATCTGAGTGGTATCGGCGTCCCGCGCCATTTGGCATTCTCCGCCATGCGCACATTTCTCGGCTTTCACCGCTGACCACCTGATTGCCTTCTGCTAGGTCGGTATTGAAATGCCGCGTCTTTCCCGCCTTGCCCTGGCCATTGCCCTTGCCGCTTCGGCATCGGGGTGCGGCTGGCGCGGTGACGGTGCGCTCCAACTCGGCCTGGTGGGCGATTCGGATGCGTTCAAGGCGCAAGGCGTGCGGCTTTCTCCCGCCGGGCAGACATTGCGCGCCGCCACGGTGGAAGGGCTGGTGGGGTTTGACGCCGAAGGGCGGGTGGTGCCGGGGCTGGCCGATCGCTGGATCGTGACCGACGATGGCCAGAGCTATATCTTCCGCCTGCGCGACGGCACCTGGCCCGGTGGCGCCAGAATCGATGCCGAAGATGTCGCCGCTTCGCTGCGGCGCGCGCTGGCCGCCCTGCGCGGATCGCCACTGGGCCTCGACCTTGCCTCGATCGACGAGATCCGGGTGATGACCGATCGCGTGATCGAGGTTGATTTGCAAAGCCCGCTGCCCGATCTGCTGACCTTGCTGGCGCAGCCCGAACTCGGCCTTCCCCATGCGCGACAGGGCGGCGGCCCTATGGCGATGCAGCGCACCCCGCAGGGCGCGGTGCTGTCGCTTATCCCGCCCGGCAAGCGCGGGCTGCCGGCGCAGGAGGATTTCGCCCGCCGCGCTCGCTCCGTAATCGTCGAAGTAGCGCCCGCCGAAAAGGCGGTGGCCCGCTTCAACGACGGCTATATCGACGTTCTGCTGGGCGGCCGGATCGATTCCCTGCCGCTGGCGGGCGTCGGCGGACTGGTCCGCGGCAACGTGCAGATAGACCCCGTCAGCGGCCTGTTCGGATTGATGGTCGAAAACGCGCAGGGCTATCTGGGCGAGGCGGCCAATCGCGAGGCGCTGGCCATGGCGATCGATCGCGATGCGTTGCTGGGCGCGTTCAATGTCAGCGGCTGGTCGGGGACCACGCGGATCGTGGCCCCGGAAACGCCCGGCGATCTGGGTACCATCGGCGAACGCTGGGCCGGAATGGGAATCGAGCAGCGCCGGGCGGCGGCGGCGGAGCGCGTGGCGCGCTGGAAGGCGGCGGGCAACCCGCTGCCGGTGCTGCGCATCGCCATCGGCGGCGGTCCCGGTTCGCAGGTCGTTTTTGACCGGTTGCGCGCGGATTTCGCCGCCATCGGCCTTCAGGTGCAGCGGGTGGACGAAACCGCGCCGGCCGACTTGCGCCTGATCGATTCCGTCGCCCGCTATGGTCGCGCCACGTGGTTCCTGAACCAGTTGGCGTGCGCCGCACGGCGGCCGGTGTGCAGCCCGGCGGGCGATGCCCGGCTGGATGACGCGCGCGCGGCGAAAGATCCGCAGCAGCGCGCCGCCCTGCTGGCGGAGGCCGAAGCGGAAATAACCGCCGTCAACGGCTATATTCCCATCGCCCGTCCGCTGCGCTGGTCATTGGTGCGCAGCCGCGTGACGGGCTTCGCGCCCAACCCCTGGGGATGGCATCCCTTGCCGCCGCTGGCCCTGCTTCCCAAATAGGGGGCATGGCACAGGCATCCCGATCCCGCACCCGTCCCGTGCGGATGGGCATCGAACTGCCCGGCACCGGTCGTGATCCGGCGTCGGTGCGTCAGCGCATCGAACTGATGGAGCATCTGCTCGAACGCAGCTTCGTGATCCCCGGCATCAATCGGCCGGTGGGCCTCGATGCGCTTGCCGGCCTAATCCCGGTGGTGGGGGATTTCGTGACGGCGGCGATGGGGGCGTGGATCGTGTGGGAAGCGCGCAATCTCGGCCTGCCCAAATGGAAGCTGCTGCGGATGGGTGCGAATGTCGCGTTCGACGCATTGCTGGGTGCGGTGCCGGTTGCGGGCGACGCCTTCGATTTCCTGTTCCGCTCGAACACGCGCAACCTGCGCATCATCCGCAAGCATCTCGACCGCCATCATCCGCAGAAGCGGATCATCGAAGGCTGATCGCGTCAGTAGTCAAACGCCAGCCATCAGAAGTCGATCGCGATTCCGTTCTTTTCCCAGTCGCCGAAGCGCGTGGGATCCAGCCCGTCGGGGTCGTCCGTCGGAACGGCCGCTTTCGGTTCCGGCACGGGCGGATTGGTCCAGTAGTCGGGCGGCGTGAAACCGGCCGGTCGCTTGGTCGCGCGGGGGGTGGGCTTGTCCATGCGCTCCATATCGACCTTCCCGGCGCCGAGTTCAATTGCCAAGCGCGGCCGGACGCGCGATAGGCGCGCGATGTCGCGTCCCCCCGTTCAAGACGATACGCCCGGCCTGCCGGTTCGCCGCGCCGCCCTGCGCCTGCTCGATGCCGTGCTGCGCCGGGGCGATCCGCTGGACCAGATCGCCCCCCCTGTCCTGCGCGGGATAGAGCGTGGGGACGATCGCGCGCTGGTTATGGCGATCACGCAGGAAACGCTGCGCTGGATGCAGGACCTCGACCGCCTGATCGATGGGGCCACGCGCCAGCGCTTGCCGGACGATTCCAAGGCGCGCACCGTGCTGCGGCTGATGCTAGCGCAAGCCCTGCGGCTGGAGCTGCCACCCCATGCCGTGGTGGCCACCGGCCTGCCGCTGCTCGCGGGTGGGCCGCGCCGGCTGGCCCATGGCGTGTTCTCGGCGGTGATCCGCGGTCCGGCAAAGCTGCCCGCGGCGCCAACTCTGCCCGCGCTGGTGGACGAACGCTGGCAAGCCGCCTGGCACAGCCGAGTGGGAGCGATCGCCACGGGCCTGGCCGATCCGCCGCCGATCGACCTGACCCTGCGCGATCCGGATGCCACCGCCGAGTGGGCCGAGCGGCTGGGCGGCGTCTCGCTGATCGCCGGCCATGTCCGCCTGCCGCGCGCGGGCGCGGTGGAAGCGCTGCCGGGGTTCGGCGAAGGCGCGTGGTGGGTGCAGGACCTTGCCGCCACCGTGCCGGCAAGGCTGCTGGGGCAGGGGGCCGGGCGGCGCGCGCTCGATCTCTGCGCCGCGCCGGGCGGCAAGACCATGCAACTCGCGGCCGCCCGCTGGCAGGTGACCGCGCTCGACAAATCGGCCCGCCGGCTTGATCGTCTGCGCGAAAACCTGAAGCGCACCGGCCTGGAGGCACAGGTCGTTGCGGCCGATGCGCTCGCCTGGCAGCCGGAGGAGCCGTTCGACGCGATCCTGCTCGATGCACCCTGTACCGCCACCGGTACCTGCCGCCGGCATCCCGATGTGCTGCACCGCTTGCCGGCAATCGAGGAACTGGCCGTGCTTCAGCGCTCGATGCTCGCGCGCGCGGCAGAATGGCTGCGCCCCGGTGGCGTGCTGGTCTATGCGGTCTGTTCGCTGGAGCCGGAGGAGGGCGAGGCGCAGGCCCGCGCCTTCACCGCGCTGGCGCCCGATCCCATCGCCGCGGCGGAGCTTCCCGCCGGCATCGTGCCCACCCCGGAAGGCTGGTTGCGCAGCGATCCGGGGATGCTGGTCGATGCGGGCGGCATCGATGGCTTCTTCGCCGCCCGCTGGCGCAAGGTCTGATGCTTACGCCTTGACCTTGTTGGCGAAGCTCTTGCGCAGCTTCATCAGCTTGGGCGGGATCACGGCCATGCAATAGGGATTGCGCTGCCCTTCGCCTTCCCAGTATTCCTGGTGGTAGTCCTCCGCCGGATACCATTCCGCCGGCCCTTCGATGGTGGTGACGACCGGCTCCGCGCGATCGGCCTGCGCGCGGGCGATGCCGGCTTCGGTTTCGGCTTGCTGCTCCTCGTCCAGCGGGAACACGGCGGAGCGGTACTGCGTGCCGATGTCGTTGCCCTGCCGGTTGAGCTGCGTCGGATCGTGCGTGGCGAAGAAGATGTCGAGCAATTGCCCGTAGGAAATTGCATCGGGATCGAACGTCACCCGGATGGCTTCGGCATGGCCGGTGTTGCCCGAACAGACCTGCTTGTAGGTCGGGTTCGGCGTCACCCCGCCGATATAGCCGCTTTCCACGTTGCTGACGCCGATCACGTCCCGAAATACCGCTTCAGTGCACCAGAAGCACCCGCCTGCGAAAATGGCCTGGGCCATCGCTTGTCCTTTCCTGTTTGTATGCAGGCTAGATAGGAAGGCGACCGGCGCTTGTCATCGCTTCCCACTCGGCTACCTTGCGCACGATCCCAACCGAGAGAGGAATTTGCGCGTGCGCACTGTCCTGACAGCCCTTGCCGCCAGCCTGACCATGGCAGTCGCCGGCCTGGTTCCCCAGACCTCCGTCCAGGCCGAAACGCTGGCCCCCGCCGCAACATCGCCGGCAATGGCGACGGTGCTGGCCGATCCGCGCCGCGATGGTGACCGTGCCCGCGATATCTGGCGTCACCCCGCCGAAACGCTGGGCTTCTTCCGCGTGCAGCCGGGCATGACGGTGGTGGACTACCTGCCGTCGGGCGGATGGTACACGCGCGTCCTGGTGCCCTACCTCGGGCCGCAGGGCCAGTATATTGGCCTCAATCCCGGTGTCGCCAACGCGCCCGAACGGACGAAGCAGGCCTTCGGCAACCTCGGCGCGACCTTCCCGGCGAAGGCGGCGCAGTGGACCGGCGTCCCCGCCGAGCGCATCCTGGCCTTCAATACCGACAGCCTGCCCGCCGATCTCGACGGCAAGGTCGATCGCGCGCTGATCTTCCGCGAAGTGCACAACATGTGGCGCGGGGGCTGGCTCTATCCCGATCTGCTGGCGATCCGCCGCCTGCTCAAGCCCGACGGCCTGCTTGGCATCGTCCAGCATCGCGCCCGGCCCGATGACCCGGCCTCCTACACCGATGGCAGCAAGGGCTATCTGCGCGAAAAGGACGTGATCGCCATGGTCGAGGCGCACGGTTTCGAACTCGTCGGCAAGAGCGAGATCAACGCCAACCCCAAGGACCCGGCGAATCACCCCGCCGGCGTCTGGTCGCTTCCGCCCACTTTCTCGCAAGGGGATGCCGATCGCATGCGCTTCGCCGGCGTGGGGGAAAGCGACCGGATGACGCTGCTGTTTCGCAAGCGGCCCTGACCCCAGGTCCTGACCGTGGCGGCGCTTTGTCACAGTCTTGCCGTTGAATTGCCGGGCCGGGGGCAATAAGTCCCCGGCCATGAGCAAGATCACCGTCGCCGCCCTGCAACTCGCCCTCAACGCCGGCGAAGCGCAGAACATCGCCGCTGTCGCCGCGCTGGTGGAACAGGCCGCCGCGCGCGGGGCGCAGGTCGTCCTGCCGCCGGAACTGTTCGCCGGCCCCTATTTCTGCACGACGGAGGACGAAGCCCGCTTCGCGCTGGCCTATCCACTCGACCAGGACCCTTCGGTGCGCGCGATGCGCCAGCTGGCGAAAGCGCTGGGCATCGCCATCCCCACCTCGTTCTTCGAGCGCGATGGCCATCATTACTACAACACGCTGGCGATGATCGGCCCCGACGGGGAGATCATGGGCGTCTACCGCAAGAGCCACATTCCCGACGGTCCGGGATACGAGGAGAAGTTCTATTTCCGCCCCGGCAACACCGGCTTCAAGGTGTGGGACGTGTTCGGCACGCGCATCGGCGTGGGCGTGTGCTGGGACCAGTGGTATCCCGAATGCGCGCGCGCGATGGCGCTGATGGGGGCGGAACTCCTGTTCTACCCCACCGCGATCGGCTCCGAACCCTATGACGCCAGCTTCGATACCAGCCGCATCTGGCGCCGGGCCATGCTGGGCCATGCCGCGTCGAACTGCATGCCGGTGATCGCCGCCAACCGCATCGGCAGCGAAGAGAACGAACAGCGCTTCTACGGGCACAGCTTCATCAGCGACCAGTGGGGCGATTTCCTGGCCGAATACGGGGCGGAGGAGACCGGTGTGCTGGTGGCGGACATCGATCTGGCCGAAGCCGCGAAGCACCGCGCCGGCATGGGCTTCTTCCGCGATCGCCGCCCGCAGCTTTACGCGCGGCTGGCGCAGGACGTGTGACCGCTTCGCCGCCGCAGCGTTACCTGATCGCGCTGGGGTCCAACGTCCGCCACGCGCGGCATGGTGCCCCGGCCGCCGTTCTGCGCGCCGCGGTGCGCGCTCTCGCGGCGCAGGGGCTGGCAGTGGAGGCGGTTTCACCCACGATTGCCAGCGCTCCGCTCGGGCCTTCGCGCCGGCGCTATGCCAACGCGGCGGCGATCGTGGCTGGCGATCTGATGCCGCCCGCGCTGCTCCTGCTGCTCCAGCGGATCGAGCACGATTTCGGCCGCGTGCGACGCGGCCAGCGCTGGCGGGCGCGCACGCTCGATCTCGATGTGATCCTGTGGAGCGGGGGTGTCTGGCGGCAGGCGCCGGGTGCCACGCCGGCCCTGCGCGTTCCGCACCCGGAATACCGCAAGCGGACGTTCGTCCTCACCCCGGCCGCCGCCATCGCCCCCGGCTGGCGCGATCCCGAAACCGGCTTGCGCATAAAACACCACAACGCCCGCTTGACCCGCCGCACCCCGCGCCCTAGGTGACCGGCCTTGGTCGGGCCCTTAGCTCAGTCGGTAGAGCAACTGACTTTTAATCAGTAGGTCGCTGGTTCGAATCCAGCAGGGCTCACCATTCCAGCATCGACGGTTTTGCACGCAGCGCCCCATCCGGACGGGGCGCCAACGCACCATATGCGCGCCGATCGGAGGGAGCGCGGCTGCGCCCCCTCCGCGTGGTTCACAGCACTTCGAACAGGCCGGCCGCGCCCATGCCGCCGCCGACGCACATCGTTACCACGACGTACTTGGCGCCCCGGCGCTTGCCTTCGATCAGGGCGTGCATGGTGCAACGCGCCCCGGTCATGCCATAGGGGTGGCCGATCGAGATCGAGCCGCCGTTGACGTTGAGCAGATCGTTGGGGATGCCCAGCTTGTCACGGCAGTACAGCACCTGCACGGCGAAGGCCTCATTCAGTTCCCACAGGCCGATATCGTCCATCTTGAGGCCGAAGCGGCTCAGCAGCTTGGGGATGGCGAAGACCGGGCCGATGCCCATCTCGTCCGGCTCGGTGCCGGCGACCGCCATGCCGACATAGCGGCCCAGCGGCGTCAGGCCCTTTTGCGCGGCCACGGCGGCTTCCATGATCACCACGGCGGCGGAACCGTCGGAAAGCTGGCTGGCGTTGCCGGCGGTGACGATGCCGCCTTCGATCACCGGCTTCAGCGCGGTCAGGTTTTCCAGCGTGGTCGAGGGCCGGTTGCCTTCGTCCTTGGCGAGGTGGACGTCCTGATAGGTGACTTCCCCGGTTTCCTTGTTGGCCACGGCCATCGAGGCATCGGCGGCGACGATCTCGTCATCGAACTTGCCGGCCGCCTGCCCCGCGGCGGTGCGCTGCTGCGACTGGAGCGCGTACTCGTCGCAGGCTTCGCGGCCGATGCCATAGCGTTGACCGACGATTTCCGCCGTCTGCAGCATCGGCATGTAGATTGCCTTGTGCATTTCCACCAGCGAACGGTCGGGCATGACGCGCATGTCCTTGGTCTGGACAAGGCTGATCGATTCCTGTCCGCCCGCGGCGACCACGTCCATGCGGTCGATGATGACCTGCTTGGAAGCGGTGGCGATGGTCATCAGGCCCGACGAGCACTGGCGGTCCATGCTCATGCCCGATGTGGTGACCGGCAGGCCGGCCCGCAGCGCGACCTGGCGGGCGATGTTGCCGGCCTGCGCGCCCTGTTGCAGCGCGGCGCCCCACACCACGTCATCGACTTCGCCCGGCTCGATCCCGGCGCGCGCGACGGCGGCCTGCAGCGAAAGCGCGCCCAGCGTGGCGCCGGGGGTGGCATTGAACGCGCCCTTGTAGGCGCGCCCGATCGGGGTGCGCGCGGCGGCGACGATAACGGCATCACGCATGGTCGTTCTCCTTGATGTTCCGGGTCATTGATGTGGCTTGGGCAATCGGATTTCCGCCGAAGCGGTCGCGCAGCTCGCGCTTGAGCACCTTGCCGATCGGGCTGCGCGGCAGTTCGTTGACCACCTCGATGGCGGCAATGCGCTGAGTTTTGCCAAGGCGGCTGTTGGCTTCGGCCAGGATCGCCTGCGGATCGGCGGCGGAATCGGCCAGCACGACCACCGCGAGCGGGGTTTCGCCCCACTTTTCGCTGGGCACGCCGACGACCGCCGCTTCGCGCACGGCGGGCTGGCGGGTGAGTTCGGCTTCGAGATCGGTCGGGAAGATGTTGAAACCGCCCGAAATGATCATGTCCTTAGCGCGGTCCATCAGGATCAGGAAGCCGTCCTCATCAAACTTGCCGATATCGCCGTGGCGGATGTAGCGGCGGCCTTCGCCGTCGAACCATTCGACTTCGCGCGTCTTCTCGTCCTGACCGTGGTAGCCGTTCATCATGATCGGGGAATGGCCGACGATTTCACCGACTTCGCCCTGCGGCAGCTCGTTGCCTGCCTCGTCGATGATCTTGATGATGTGGCCGGGGCTGGGTTGGCCGACGGTGTGGAGCTTGTCCGGGTGGAGGTGCGCCACCAGGATCGCCGTCGCGCCGCCTTCGGTCATGCCGTAGCCGTCGGTAAGGCCGCCGGGCCAGCGCCGCAAGACATCGGCCTTGAGCCAGGCGGGGAAGGGCGCCGAGGTCGAGGACTTGAGCCGGTAGGACGACAGATCGAAGCGGTCGAAATCGGGGACTTCCATGATGCGGCGGTACTGCACCGGCACCAGCATGGCGTGCGTGACCCGTTCGCGCTGGGAGAGTTCGAGGAAGCCGCGCGCGTCGAACTTCTTCATCAGCACCACCTTGCCGCCGGCGGTAAGCGTGGGCAGGAAGCTGACCAGCGTGGTGTTGGAATAGAGCGGCGTGGAGCAGATCACGCAGGTATCGTCGTCATAGCCGCCGACGATCGTACGCCGCGCGTATTCGTGGCGCATCTTGTGGCTTTGCACGATGCCCTTGGGTGATCCGGTGGTTCCCGACGAATAGATGATGTTGAACGGATCGCCGGGCGCGGGCAGACGTTCCTCGGGCTGTGCGCCTTCCGGGGCAAGCCACCGCGAGAAGGGTTCCCCGGCGGCGCTGTCGTCCAGCGCGATGCGCCGGACGACAGCGGGGAACGGCAGCCCCGCCAGCCGATCCGCCATCTCGGCATCGAGCAGCAGCACGCGGCTGCCACTGTCGGCCAGCATCGCCAGCACCGTTTCGGGCGCGGCGGTGGACGTCAGCGGCGCGGCCACGGCGCCGGCCCGGATCGCGCCGAGGAAGGCAAGGCCCGTGCGCACCGAATTGAGCGCGGCAATGGCGACGGGTTCGTCCTTGCCCACGCCTTCGCGCTGGAGCGCGGCGGCGACGCGGTCGAGCAGCGCGTCCAGCCCCGCCCAGCTTACGCTGCTATGTTCGTCGGCAATGGCGGTGGCATCCCCCCTGCGCGCGGCGTGCGCGCGCAGGATGGTGGTGAGCGGGACGAACTCCGCTTCGGCGATATCTTCGATCCGCAAGGCTTCTCTCCCGCCGCCGTGGTGGATCAGGCGTTGAACGTTTCGCCGGCGGCGGCCTTGCGCGCCAGCAGCGGCGCGACCGGCAGGCCGTACTTTTCCAGGCCGGCGGCGACCGTATCCAGCCCGATGTGGTCGGCCCAGAACATCGGGCCGCCGGTCCAGGCTGGCCAGCCATAGCCGTTCAGCCAGACCGTATCGATGTCCGACGCGCGCTGGGAAATGCCTTCCTCCAGGATCAGCGCGCCTTCGCTGACCATCGGATAGAGCAGGCGTTCGCGGATCTCGTCCTTGCCGATCGTGCGCTGGGGCTTGCCTTCGCGCGCGGCCCATTCGGCGATGATCGTCTTCACTTCTTCCGACGGCGTGCGTTGACGGTTCTCGTCGTAATCGTAGAAGCCCTTCTTGGTCTTCTGGCCCCAGCGGCCGACCGCGCAGAGCGAATCCCGCAGCGTTTCGATGCGGTTGGGATCGCGGTGCCAGCCGATGTCGACGCCGGCGAGGTCCGACATCTGGTACGGCCCCATCGGGAAGCCGAATTCGAGCAGAGCCTCGTCCACTTCCCAGTAGTTCGCACCTTCCATGATCAGCGCGTGCGCCTGGGCCTGGCGCGGTGAGAGCATGCGGTTGCCGATGAAGCCGTGGCACACGCCCGAAACCACCGGCACCTTGCCGATCTTGACCGACAGAGCCATGACCGTGGCGAGCTGCTGCTTGCCGGTCTTCGCGCCACGCACCACTTCGAGCAGCTTCATCACGTTGGCGGGCGAGAAGAAGTGCATGCCCAGCACCGCTTCGGGACGCGACGTGGCGCCGGCGATTTCGTTGACGTCGAGATAGCTGGTGTTGCTGGCCAGGATCGCGCCGGGCTTGGCGATGCCGTCGATCCGGCCGAAGACCTCCTTCTTGACGTCCATGTTCTCATAGACCGCCTCGATGATGAGGTCGGCTTCGGCCAGCGCGCCGAAGTCCAGCGTCGGCGTGAGGCGGCCCATGGCCGCTTCGGCCAGCGCGGCGTCCATCTTGCCGCGCTTCACCGTGTTCTCGTAGTTCTTCCGCATCGTGGCCACACCGCGATCGAGCGCTTCCTGCGTCATTTCCACGATCGTCACGGGAATGCCGGCGGTCAGGAAGTTCATGGTGATGCCGCCGCCCATGGTGCCCGCGCCGATCACGCCTACGCGGTTGACGGGCAGCAGCGGGGTGTCGGCCGGAATGTCGTCAACGCGCGCGGCGGCGATGCGGGCCGCGTCGATGTGTTCCTTGGCGCCGGGAATGGGGTCGGACATGATGTACCTCTCCTGAGTATGGGGTCTGGTTGCGGGTTCAGGCGCGGCTTTGCGCCATCGCGCCGTAGATCAGGGTCTTGAGCTGCCGCCGGATCGGATAGGCGGAGGAGGGCAGAAGCTGCGTCATGAAGACCATGTGCAGCTTCTCCACGGGATCGATGAAGAAGGCGGTCGAGAAGATGCCGCCCCAGAAGAATTCGCCGGCGCTGCCGGGCACCAGCGCCTTGGCCGGATCGAGCAGCACGCCGAAGCCGAGCCCGAAGCCGGTGCCGGCGTTGTTCGCTTCGCTGAACAGCGAGGTGGAGACCTGGGTGAGATCGACGCCGCCCGGCAGGTAATTGCGCGCCATCAGTTGCAGCGTCTTGGGCGAAACGATCCGCGCCCCATTCGCCGCGCCACCTCCGGTCAGCATCGCGCAGAAGCGGTGGTAGTCGGCCGTGGTGGACAGCAGGCCGCCACCTCCGCTTTCGAAGCGGGGTTCGCGGGTGAGATTGGTCTTCGCCGCTTCGTCGAGCAGTTCGGGCGGCTTGCCGGGCACGTAGTTCCAGGCGTCGGTCAGCCTGTCCTGCTTTTCGGGCGGGCAATGGAACGCGGTATCGACCATGCCCAGCGGTTCGAAAATCCGCGTGCGGAAGAATTCACCCAGGCTTAAGCCCGAAACGCGCGCCACGATCACGCCCAGCACATCGGTGGATACCGAATAATTCCAGCCGGTACCCGGCGCGTATTCCAGCGGGATCTTGGCGAGTTCGGTCACGAAATGGTCGTTGCCCGGCAGGCTGGCGTGCCCGTCCAGCTTGCCCTTGCGATAGGCCGCGTCGACGTTCGTGCGGTTCTGGATGCCATAGGTGAGGCCCGACATATGCGTCAGCAGATCGACGATCCGCATCCCCGTGGCGGGCTTGCCCGGCACGAACGGCGCTTCGCCCCCGCCGCCCGCATAGACCGTCAGGTTCGCGAACTCCGGAACGAAGCGCGTGACAGGATCGTCAAGCGCGATCAGCCCTTCCTCGACCAGCATCATCAGCGCGATGGAGGTGACCGGCTTGGTCATCGAAGCGATACGGAAGATGGCATCCTCGCGCAGCGGCGTTCCATCGGCGCGGGCCTTGCCCAGCGTGGCGCGGTAGAACGGCAGGCCATCGCGCGCCACAAGGATGTCGGTTCCTGCCAGCTTGCCGGGGGCAAGGTAGCGTTCTTCGAGAAAGGCCGGGATGCGCGCGAGCCGGGCGGCGTCGAAACCGGCGTCTTCGGGGCGGATCAGGTCCATCGCTTGCTGGTTCTCCATCAGCCGAAAATGGCCACGCTTTGCAGGCCGCGCATCACTTCCACGCCATCGGCGTTCCACATGCGCAGGGTTTCGCTGCTGAAGCCGTCGGCCATGTAGTTGGACGCGGTTTCCAGCAGCCACCAGCCGTCGCGCGTCTGCGGAGCGTCGCCCAGCAGCGTCAGCGACCAGTTGATCGAACTGATCGGGCCGCGCCGTTCCATGGCCCGGACCGCGCCGGGCGGCAGGGCATCGCCGATGCCCACCAGTTCCGCGATGGGATCGAGACCCTTGCGATCGCGCAGGCGCACCCAGCGGCGGATGGCACCCGGTCGCGCCCCGCCCCGGGGTTCCGCGCGGCGCATTTCGAAATTGTGGATGAACTGCGGCGCATCGCCGGTCGCGGTTACGGGAGCGGCCTCTTCGACGGGGATGGCTTCGTCGGCTCGCATGGCAGGCACGCCGCCGTTGGTCGGCCGCGCGGCCCCGAACAGCCACAGCGCGCGCAGCACCGGCGCGCCTTCGCAGAACAGGTCGGTCGTCACCTGCGCCACGCTGCGCCCTTCGCGCAGGACGCCAACGCGCGCTTCCACATCGCTGCCGACCGGCGCGACGAAGCCGATTTGCGCGCCGCGTAGCGGTGGCAGGTCCGGTCGCTGCCTGCGCGCGGCCGCATAAGCGATCAGGGCGGATGCGCCACCATACATGGTGCGTCCCTGCATCCAGCCGTCCGCGTCGGACAGGACCAGCCTGTCAGTGCCATCCGGCTGCAGCCGCGCGATCAGTGCGCCCATGCTCATGGCAGCAGGCTCATGCGGCGGAGGTTTCCAGGCTTGGTTTCATGATGACGCAATCTCTCCCGCGGGCACGTTAAGCCCGAATCCCATCCCGTGGCTAGTCCATACCGTCTTTTCAGAAAAGGGGATTCGCACGGTGATGCAGGCGGCATTTTCATGCAAAAAACAGATAATTTCATGCTTTACGTTACGGAATCCGGTGCTTCGCGCAGGCCATACCCTATTCATGAAAATTTGCTTCGACGGGTTGCCGGAACGGGGGTGGCGCAGATAGTCTGCGCGGCGAACGACAATCCGGGCAGGATGGCCCGATCGGGACGGGATCACCATGACAGAGCAACGCCATGCCACCGACCATGCGGCCAGAGACGAACGCTTGCCCGCCATCCCCGCCGGCTGGCCGGCGATGTCGCTGGAGGAGGTGCGGGCGAAGCTTTGCGCTCCGGGCATGCCGTTCGAGATGGAGACGGTGACGATCCGGGGCGTGCGGACGCGCGTGTGGAAGAACGCCCTGCCGCATCTCGGCGCTCTGGCCGCCTTGGCCCGCCAGCACGGGGACAGCACGTTCCTTGTGTATGGCACGGAGCGGGTTTCGTTCGATGCCTGGCATCGCGCGGTCGCCACGCTCGCCGCCCATCTGGCGGAACTGGGCGTGGGCAAGGGGGACCGCGTCGCGATGGCCATGCGCAACCTGCCCGAATGGACGGTGGCCTTGTTCGCCGCCACGGTTCTCGGCGCGATCGCGGTGCCGCTCAACGCCTGGTGGAAGGGCGACGAACTGGCCTTCGCTTTGTCGGATAGCGGTGCACATGTCCTGATCGCGGATGCCGACCGGTGGCAGCGCATCGCTCCCCATCGTGCGGAACTGCCTGGCCTGGCGCATGTGCTGGTGTGCCGCGCGGACAAGGACACCACGGCGCCGGAAGGCACCCGTTTGCTGGAGGACGTGATCGGCGGTCCGGATGGCTATGCGGCGCTGCCCGACCGTCCCTTGCCCGACGCTGGTATCTCGCCCGACGATCCCGCCACGATCTTCTACACCAGCGGCACCACCGGGCGGCCGAAAGGCGCGCTGGGCACGCACCGCAATCTCACCACCAACATCCTGTCCAGTGCCTTCAGCGGCGCGCAATCCGCGTTGCGCCGGGGCGAGATGCCGCCCGCGCCCCAGCCGCGCACCATCCTGATGGTGATCCCGCTGTTCCACGTCACCGCGTGCAGCGCCACGCTGATGGGTTCGCTGGCCAGCGGCAGCAAGCTGGTGCTGATGCACAAGTGGGATACGGTCGAGGCTTTCCGGCTGATCGAGCGCGAGAAGGTCACGGCCACCGGCGGCGTGCCCTTCATCGCCTGGCAACTGATCGAGCATCCCGACCGCGCGAAGTACGATCTCTCCTCGCTGGAAGCGATCGCCTATGGCGGCGCGCCATCCGCGCCGGAACTGGTGCAGGCGATCTGGCAGACCTTCGGCGCCTTGCCCGGCAACGGCTGGGGCATGACCGAGACGATGGCGACGCTGACGCACCATGCCGCGGAGGATTACCTCAACCGTCCGTCGAGCTGCGGCCCGGCGGTCGCCGTCGCCGATATCGAGGTGCGCGCCGACGATGGCGTGACCGTGCTGCCGGCGGGCGCGATCGGCGAATTGTGGGCGCGCGGGCCGATGATCGTGGCAGGATACTGGAACCGGCCGGACGCGACCGCGCAGACGTTCGTCGACGGCTGGGTGCGTACCGGCGATCTTGCCCGGATCGACCAGGAAGGCTTCTGCACGATCGCCGATCGCGCCAAGGATGTGATCATCCGGGGCGGCGAGAACATCTATTCGATCGAGGTGGAGAACGTGCTCTACGAACACCCGGCGGTGACCGACGCGGCGCTGGTGGGCATGCCGCACCGCACGCTGGGCGAGGAGCCGGCGGCGGTGGTTCACCTTGCGCCGGGCACGCAGGCGAGCGAGGAGGAACTGCGTGCCTTCGTGGCGGCGCGGCTGGCGGCGTTCAAGGTGCCGGTCCGCGTGGTGTTCAGCGCCGAGACGTTGCCGCGCAACGCCAACGGCAAGATCCTCAAGTCCGAACTGCGGCGGCACTTCGCCTGAACGGCATGGCGAGCGAGGCGCATCCCGACAACGACGCCGGACGGTTCGAGCGCCGCCGCCGCGATATCGTGCGCGCGGCGACCGACCTCATCAACGAAAAGGGCGTGAAGGGCACCACGTTCAGCGAAGTGGCGGCGCGCGTCGGGCTCAACACCAGCAGCGTTGCCTACTACTTCGGGCGCAAGGAGAACCTTGTCCACGCGGTGTTCGAGGCCACGATCGACCGCCTGATCGCGCTGGCGCGGATCGCGGCGCAGGCGCCCACCCCGCGCGCGCGGCTGGCCTGCTGGATCGACGGACACGTCGATCTGCGCGCGATGATCCGGCGGGGCGAGGAGGGGCGCATCGCCGTCCTGTCGGAAATGCGCACGCTGCCCGAAGCGCTGCACCGTCCGTTGCAGGAACGGTACATCGAACTGTTCCGCGTGGTGCGCGATCTGCTGCCGGCCGGGGCGGGGGAGCGCGATCATGCCGTGCGCACCGCACGGGCGCACATCCTGTTGCAGGTGATGTTCTGGCTGCCGGCGTGGACGCCGCTCTATTCCGAGCAGGATTTCCCGCGCCTCAAACAGCGGCTGCTGGCCGTGCTGGCGGACGGCATCGCGCCGCGCGATGCAGCATGGCAGCCGCAAACGCTCGGCGGCGGTGAGGCGCCATGGCGGACCCCACCGGCGGGGCTGCGCAATCCCCACGGCGAATTCCTGCGCATGGCCACGCTCACGATCAACCAGCGCGGGTACAAAGGCGCCTCGGTCCATCGCATCGCCAGCGGGCTGAACGTGACCAAGGGCAGCTTCTACCACCACAACGAGGCCAAGGACGATCTGGTGCTGGCCTGCTTCGAACACGGCAACGAACGGATCGCGGCGGTGCAGTTCGCCGCTGCCACGCTGCCGCGGAACGGCTGGGGGCGGATTTCGAGCGCGGTGGCCGAACTGGTGGCGTTGCAGCTTTCCGATCCCACGCCCCTGCTGCGCACCACGGCGTTGCAGGCCCTGCCGCAGGAGCGGCGCGGCGCGGTGCTGAACAGCGCGCAGCGCATCGCGCGGCGGTTCGCCGGGATGCTTTCGGACGGGATTGCGGACGGTTCGTTGCTGCCGGTCGATCCGCTGGTCGCCGCCGAAGTGCTGGCGGCGACGATCAATCCGGCCAACGAATTGCGGAGCTGGGCGGCGGGTTTCGACGATCCGGCGCAGGCGGTGGAATGCTATGCCGCCTGCTTTTGCTATGGCCTGCTGTCGGGCGTGGAACCCGTTTGACGCCAACGGCCTGGTTTGCGGTCCTGCGCATCCGGCGATCCGCCTTTGCCTTCGACCAGCGGATCGCGATCGAGATCGGGCCGGTGCAGCAGGCGCCAGATCATCAGAGCCATCAGGAAATGTGGCACAAGGACGGTGATCTTGTCGATCATGGCCCGCTTTTTACCGTGCCCGGGTTAACGCCGGGTATGCACGTTTTTGACGGTGCGATCGGATGACAAGCGGCGCGGACTGGGCAATGGTCCGTGCCCATGAAACTTCACGACGAAACGCTGGCCGATGCGCCCGCCGCGCCGCGCCGCTGGTATGGGCACCTCTATCTGCAAGTGCTGGTCGCGATCGCCGCCGGCGTGCTGATCGGCCATTTCGCGCCGGCCACGGGCGAAGCGCTGAAGCCGCTCGGCGATGCCTTCATCAAGCTGGTGAAGATGGTGATCGCCCCGGTGATCTTCCTGACGATCGTGACCGGTATTGCGGGGATGCGCGACCTTGCCTCGGTCGGCCGGGTGGCCGCCAAGGCGTTCGCCTATTTCCTGTTCTTCTCCACGCTGGCGTTGATCGTGGGGCTGATCGTGGGCAACATCGTGCGGCCGGGCGCGGGCCTGAATATCGATCCCGCCTCGCTCGATGCCGGCAAGGTCGCCGCCTACGCCGCCAAGGCGCACGAAGCGAGCGTGACCGGCTTCCTCATGGCGATGATCCCGGAAACCTTCCTGTCGTCGCTGAGCGAGGGCAACATCCTCCAAGTCCTCGTCGTGGCGATCCTGTTCGGCATCGCGCTCGCCACCACGGGCGCGCGGGGCGAGCGCGTGGTGGCGCTGCTGGAAGACGTGTCGGTCGCGTTCTTCCGGCTGGTGGCGATCGTGATGAAGGCGGCGCCCGTCGGCGCGTTCGGCGCGATGGCCTTCACCATCGGCAAGTATGGCATCGACAGCCTGGCGAACCTCTTCCACCTCGTGCTCACGTTCTACCTTACCTCGGCGCTGTTCGTGCTGGTGGTGCTGGGCGTTGTCGCGCGGCTGGCGGGCTTTTCGATCCTGCGGCTGATCGCCTATCTCAAGGAGGAACTGCTGCTGGTGCTGGGCACGTCCTCGTCGGAAAGCGCGCTGCCCGCGCTGATCGACAAGATGGAGCGCGCCGGCTGCCCCAAGGCCGTGGTCGGCCTGGTTGTGCCCACCGGCTACAGCTTCAACCTCGATGGCACCAACATCTACATGACGCTGGCGGCGCTGTTCATCGCGCAGGCCTGCAACGTGGAACTGACGCTGGGGCAACAGGTGCTGCTGCTCGGTGTCGCCATGCTTTCGTCCAAGGGCGCGGCGGGGGTGACCGGCGCCGGTTTCATCACGCTGGCGGCGACGTTGTCGATCGTGCCCTCATTGCCAGTGGCGGGCATGGCGCTGATCCTGGGCGTCGACCGCTTCATGTCCGAATGCCGCAGCCTGACCAACTTCATCGGCAACGCCGTGGCGACGGTGGTCGTCTCGCGCTGGGAGGGCAAGCTGGATGAAGCCGCGCTGCGGGAGGCGCTGGGGCGTGGTGGGCACGTGGATTGATCGACTCTAGCGATCGACAGCGACGCTGCTTGCTGCGGCCCATATTTCCCGCATCCGGTCGCCGACATAGGCTTGCGGCAGCGATGGCGTCGCTCCTTCCTTGGCCTCCTCTGCCGCCACGCGCTTCTTGAGATATTCGAATGCTTCCTGAAGCGACGCTCCGCCACGCAACGGTCCGCTGATGAATGCTTCGCCGAATACCGTGTATTGGCGGCGATCATCGCATCCGAACGAAGTTCGGTCGGCTGCGGCTGCGGTGATAACGATGGTATCGGGCGAAGCGAGTGGCTTGATCCATGTCCCCGCATAGCAGGCCGACACGATGACGATCCGCCGCCTAATGCCGGCTTCATCGAGCGATCTCGCCAGGCTTCGCGCCGATATTGGGATTAGTGGCTGGTAGTCGGGCAAATCCGTTCGCAGGGCCGCGTCGCGGCTGCCATGTCCTGCGAGATAGATGACTATGAGGTCACCATCGAGGTCGGTGCCCATGGTTGCCTGGCGGAGAAGCGTCGAAAAATTGGCGTTGGTTGCGAGTGGGACATGGGTCAGATCCAGCCTTGCGTTGGACAGCAACGCGCCGGGCGTACGTGGGCCGAACCTGCCGCGCAGCAGTGTAAGAGCCGCCTTCGCCTCTCGACCGAACAATTGCTGGCTGCCCCCGGCGGCAACCGCGACAACACGCACCGGCGGGTGTTCCATGTCTTGCGGGCGCAACGATATCGCTGTCGCTTCCACCAGTTCGGGCTGCATCGGCCACAGTATCTCGGGACTGACGGGGGCGGTATCCTCGATCTCGTTGCGCGCTTCCCGGAACTGTGGCGATAGCGGCATGAGATAACTGTCGAACGATGGCATCTCCATAGTGATGAAGCCCACCGTCGCGGCGAATATCAGGGCGATCATCGTGCCCCGGTGCGATCGGGATTGTCCCCAGCCTCTTCGCAGCAGCGTGATCGCCGCAGCGCCCGCCCATAGGCCAAGGCCGATGCGGCAAAGTTCTCCAGCTTGCGAATCGTCCCCCGTCAGCAGAGCGATGGTGAACCAGCCAACGGCCACCACGAGGCCCACGAGCATGAACGCGATCGCAAGCCGGATCGCATCGGTTCGCCGTCCGATAGCCCAAGCCGCGATCAGTGCGGTAAGGACAAGGCTCCCGCTGTAATGCAGGGCCAGGCTGGGCGGGATGTATTCGTCTCGCCGGATCATAACCGCATCGATCACGTTGATCACGGAGGTCGCGACCCACAGCAACGCCAGCAGGGCGGGGTTGCTGGGCAAATCGCCTAGGACGATACGTCGCAGCGCAAGAAAACGCAGGATAGCATGAGCGGTGCGAGGCACTGGGATCATGGCGAATTTCACCCTTCGCCGCGCATTTAAGGGCCAAGTCTTGATAACTCGTAATCCGGTCAAGTGTCGTGGCGGATTTGCCGGTGCTGGATTGCCGCTATTCCCCGATCCGGTAGGGCACCAGATCGCGCTGGCTGGGATCGACCATGATCGCCTTGTCGCTGGGGGGAAAGGCGCGCTGGTCGCACGTATCGCGCGGGCAGATGCGGCAGGAGGCGCCGATCCGCGCAACCGCCTCGTCGCGCTGGAGATTGAGGCCGTCGGCATAGACGAACTCGCTGGCGAGCGCCGCTTCGCAGCCCAGTGCCACGGCATAGCGGCGCGGCGGGCGGTAGAAGCTGGCCGACGGCTTCACCAGCCCTTTGGCGATCGAGACATAGCGCACGCCATCGGGCATCTCGGCCACCTGCACGTGGATGCGGTCGGGGATCGCCACCGCCTCGTGCACGATCCACAGCGGGCAGGCGCCGCCGAACCGGCCGAACTGGAGGCGCGTGGCCGAATGGCGCTTGGTGATGTTGCCGGCCATGTCGACGCGGCAGAAGAACACCGGGATGCCGCGCGCCTGCGGGCGTTGCAGCGTGGACAGGCGGTGGCAGGTCTGTTCGAAGCTGGTGCCGAACACCTGCCGCAGCCGGTCCACGTCGTGCCGCAGCGCGCGCGCGGCCGTGCGGAACTGTTCGTAGGGCATCAGCAGCGCGCCGGCGGCGTAGTTGCCCAGACCCACGGTCAGCAGCTCCCGCGCGGCATCGCTGGCCAGCAACGTGTCCTCGACGATCGCGGCGATGTCCTGCTCCAGCGCCATGGCGGTCAACTGGTAGGCCATCTGGAACCGGCTGCTTTCGACCGGCTGGCTGGAATCGATCACCAGCCGCCGCTGTGCCGGATCGAACAGGCGCAACGGGCCGCCGGGACGGTAGTCGATGGTCACGCCGCGCGCCGCGAACCACGCTTCCATCCGGTCGATTGAGGGCGACGCCTGATCGGGGGCGAGTTCCCGCGCCAGGATTTCGGCGTGGCGGTCGACCAGATCGACGTAGTTGTTGGCGAGGTGGAACCAGTCGCGCACTTCCTCCCACGGCAGGCGGCCACCGGTGATCCCCGCCGCCACGCTGTCCGATCCCAGCGCTTCGTCCAGCATTTCCAGCCGCTGCCGGTCGCGACGGTGGATGGCGTGCATCCGCACGAACTGTTCGGCGAAGGCGGGGAACTGTTCGGCCACGCGCTCGATCTGTTCGCTGGGCAACGCCGCGGGCAGCAGCGGATCGGCCACCGCCTGTCGCAGCGCATCGGCCAGCAGATCCTGCCGGTCCGGAGCAAGATCTTCCCAATCCACGGGAAATTGCGCGCGCAGCCGGTCGGCCAGCGCGGGGGTGAGGTGGCGCTCGTCGTTTTCAAGCTGGCACAGGTAGGAAGCGCTGATGCCCAGCGCGCGCGCCATCGCGGTCTGCAACAAACCGCGCCGCGTTCGCAATGTGCGCAGCTGGTTTCCGGCAAAGACGCGGCGTTTGCTCATCCTTTGGTCGATAATTTGCAAATTCATGCTTTGCAAGTTTGCAACTTAACATTGGACTCTGCCGCTCCCTTGCGCCATCGCGGCCGATTATCAGGTCAGTTTGGGGCGAGGATATGTCTGCGAATATCGCCGAAATGGAAAAGCGTCGGGATGCCGCACGGATGGGCGGTGGGCAGAAGCGCATCGACGCGCAGCACGCCAAGGGCAAACTGACCGCGCGCGAAAGGCTCGAGGTGCTGCTGGACGAAGGCAGCTTCGAGGAAGTCGACATGTACGTCGAGCACAATTGCGTCGATTTCGGGATGCCGGACACGGTGATCCCCGGCGATGGTGTGGTCACGGGTTCGGGCACGATCAACGGCCGGCTGGTGTTCGTGTTCAGCCAGGACTTCACCGTGTTCGGCGGCGCGGTGTCTGAACGGCACGCCATGAAGATCTGCAAGATCATGGACATGGCGATGAAAGTCGGCGCGCCGGTGATCGGCCTCAACGATTCCGGCGGCGCGCGCATCCAGGAAGGCGTCGCCTCGCTGGGTGGCTATGCCGAAATCTTCCAGCGCAACGTGCTGGCTTCGGGCGTGGTGCCGCAGCTCAGCCTGATCATGGGGCCGTGCGCGGGCGGGGCGGTCTATTCCCCGGCGATGACCGACTTCATCTTCATGGTGAAGGACAGCTCGTACATGTTCGTGACCGGGCCGGACGTGGTCAAGACGGTGACCAACGAGATCGTCACGCAGGAGGAACTGGGGGGCGCGGTGACGCACACTACCAAGACCTCCGTTGCCGACCTCGCCTGCGAAAACGACATCGAAGCCCTGCTGCAGGCGCGCGAATTCTTCGATTTCCTGCCGCTGTCGAACAAGGAAGCCGTGCCGGAACGGCCGACGTCCGACCCTTACGACCGGCAGGAACACAGCCTCGACACGCTGATCCCGGCGTCCGCCGCGCAGCCCTATGACATGCACGAGGTGATCCGCAAGACGGTGGACGAGGGCGAATTCTTCGAAATCCAGCCCAGGCACGCCGCCAACATCATCTGCGGTTTCGGCCGGATCGAGGGCAAGGCGGTGGGCGTGGTCGCCAACCAGCCGATGGTGCTGGCGGGCGTGCTCGACATCAATTCATCGAAGAAGGCCGCGCGTTTCGTGCGCTTCTGCGATGCGTTCAACATCCCGATCCTGACCTTCGTCGACGTGCCGGGCTTCCTGCCGGGCACCAGCCAGGAGCACAACGGCATCATCAAGCACGGCGCCAAGCTGCTGTTCGCCTATGCCGAGGCGACCGTGCCCAAGATCACCGTGATCACCCGCAAGGCCTATGGCGGCGCCTACGACGTGATGGCTTCCAAGCACCTGCGTGGCGATCTCAACTACGCCTGGCCGACCGCCGAAATCGCGGTGATGGGCGCAAAAGGCGCGGTGGAGATTATCTTCCGCGGCCTTTCGACCGAGGAGCAGGCGGTCAAGACCAAGGAATACGAGGACCGCTTCGCCAACCCGTTCGTCGCGGCCAGCAAGGGCTTCGTGGACGAGGTGATCCACCCGCATTCCACGCGTCGCCGCATTGCGCTGGGGCTGCGCAAGCTGCGCAACAAGGCGCTCGAGAACCCCTGGAAGAAGCACGACAACATTCCGCTGTAAGCGCGGATCTGGGCTGAGGACCGACCATGACCGACATTTTCATCGTTTCCGGCGCGCGCACGGCCATCGGCACGTTTGGCGGCAGTCTCGCCTCGTTCCGCCCGGCGGATCTGGGCACCATCGTGATCAAGGAGGCGATTGCCCGCGCGGGCCTGACGCCTGACACGATCGAGAACGTGGTCATCGGAACGGTGGTGCCGACGCAGCCCAAGGACGCCTATGTCAGCCGTGTTGCGGCGGTGAACGCCGGCGTGCCGATCGAAAGTCCGGCGATGAACGTCAACCGTCTGTGCGGCTCGGGCCTGCAGGCGATCGTCTCGGCGGCGCAGGGCATCGCGCTGGGCGAGCACAGGATTGCCATCGGCGGCGGCGCGGAAGTCATGTCGAACGCGCCGCACATGGTGCTGACGGCGCGCAACGGGCAGAAGATGGGCGATCAGGTGATGATGGACGCCATGCTCGGCGCGCTCCACGATCCGTTCGAGAACATCCACATGGGCGTGACGGCGGAGAACGTGGCCGAACGCCACCAGATCACGCGCGAGGAGCAGGACGCGCTGGCGGTGGAAAGCCACAAGCGCGCGGCGGCGGCCACTGCGGCGGGCTACTTCAAGGAGCAGATCGTTCCGGTCGAAGTGAAGACGCGCAAGGGCGTGACGGTTTTCGATACGGACGAGCATTTCCGTGCCGATGCCAGCGTCGAGGCGATGGCCACGCTGAAGCCGGTGTTCAAGAAGGATGGCACTGTCACCGCCGGCAATGCCAGCGGCATCAACGATGGCGCGGGCGCGGTCGTGCTGGCCAGCGGCGAGGCGGTGGCCGAGCATGGGCTGAAGCCGCTCGCCAAGATCCTCGCGTGGGGTCATGCGGGCGTGGAGCCGAATGTCATGGGTCTTGGTCCGGTCAAGGCGGTGCCCGTGGCGCTGAAGCGCGCGGGGCTGACGCTCGACCAGATCGACGTGATCGAAAGCAACGAGGCGTTCGCGGCGCAGGCCTGTGGCGTGGCCAAGGAGCTGGGCTTCGATCCGGCCAAGACCAATCCCAACGGATCGGGCATCAGCCTGGGCCATCCGATCGGTGCCACCGGCGCGATCCTGACGGTCAAGACGATCTACGAACTGGCCCGCACCGGCGGGAAGTACGGCCTGATTACGATGTGCATCGGCGGCGGGCAGGGCATCGCCATGGTTGTGGAGCGCGTGTGACATGAAGCTGGGACGCCTGAACCACGTGGGCGTGGCAACGCCCGACATCGACGCCTCGATCGCGTTCTATCGCGACGTGATGGGGGCGACGGACATCACAGAGCCGTTCGTGCTGGAAAGCCAGCAGGTGCGCGTGTGCTTCGTCAACACGCCGGGCGAGGACGGAACCCCCGGCACGCAGATCGAGCTGATCCAGCCGACCAGCCCGGACAGCGCGGTGGGCAAGTGGCTCGCCGCCAACCCGCTCGGCGGCCAGCACCACCTCTGCTACGAAGTGCCGGATATCCACGCGGCCAAGGCCTGGTTCGAAAGCAAGGGCAAGCGCGTGCTGGGCGAACCGCGCATCGGCGCCCACGGCACGTTGATCTTCTTCGTGCATCCCCGCGACATGGGCGGGCAACTGACCGAGATCATGGAAACGCCCAAGGGGGCGCACTGACCACACACCGTTCGTGTCGAGCGAAGTCGAGACACGGGCGCGCAGGGTTCTCGACTTCGCTCGAACCGAACGGGCCTAGGGACAAGATCATGGCGAATATCGAAGACTGGCAGGCCGCTGCCGCCAAGGAAGTGAAGGGGAAGGACCTCACCTGGCAAACGCCGGAAGGCATTGCCGTGAAGCCGCTCTACACCGCCGATGACGCGACCGTCGATCCGGGCCTGCCGGGCTTCGCCCCGTTCACGCGCGGCGTGCGCGCCAGCATGTACGCTGGCCGGCCCTGGACGATCCGGCAGTACGCCGGTTTCTCCACCGCCGAGGAATCGAACGCGTTCTATCGCCGCAACCTTGCCGCCGGACAGAAGGGCCTGTCAGTGGCCTTCGACCTTGCCACCCACCGCGGCTATGACAGCGACCACCCGCGCGTGGTGGGCGACGTGGGCAAGGCGGGCGTCGCCATCGACAGCGTCGAGGACATGAAAATCCTGTTCGACGGCATCCCGCTCGATCAGATGTCGGTTTCCATGACCATGAACGGCGCGGTGATCCCGATCCTCGCCTTCTTCATCGTCGCGGGCGAGGAACAGGGCGTCGACCGCAAGCTGCTGGACGGAACCATTCAGAACGACATTCTGAAGGAGTTCATGGTCCGCAACACCTACATCTACCCGCCCGAACCCAGCATGCGGATCATCTCGGACATCTTCGGCTACACCAGCCGCGAGATGCCGAAGTTCAACTCGATCTCGATCTCCGGCTACCACATGCAGGAAGCCGGCGCGACGCAGGTGCAGGAGCTGGCCTTCACCATCGCCGACGGCATGGAATACGTGAAGTACGGCGTGGCCAGCGGCCTCGACATCGACAAGTTCGCCGGGCGCCTGTCGTTCTTCTTCGCCATCGGCATGAACTTCTTCATGGAAGTGGCCAAGCTGCGCGCCGCGCGCGTGCTGTGGCACCGTGTGATGACGAAGCTCGGCGCCAAGGACGAACGCAGCAAGATGCTGCGCACGCACTGCCAGACCAGCGGCGTCTCGCTGCAGGAGCAGGACCCCTACAACAACGTCATCCGCACCACGATCGAGGCGATGGCGGCGATGCTGGGCGGCACCCAGTCGCTCCACACCAACGCGCTGGACGAAGCGATCGCGCTGCCCACCGACTTCTCCGCCCGCATTGCCCGGAACACGCAGATCGTGATCCAGGAAGAAACGGGGATGACCAAGGTGGTCGATCCGCTGGGCGGGTCGTACTACATCGAGGCGCTGACGCAGGAACTGGTCGACAAGGCCTGGGAGATCATCGAGCGCGTCGATAGCGAGGGCGGCATGGCCAAGGCGGTTGCCGGCGGCTGGCCCAAGGCGATGATCGAGGAAGCCGCCGCCGGCCGCCAGGCACGCGTTGACCGTGGTGAGGACGTGATCGTCGGCGTCAACAAGTATCGCCTTGCCAGCGAAGACCAGATCGAAACGCTCGAAGTCGACAACCACGCCGTGCGCGACGCGCAGATCGCGCGGTTGAAGGCGGTGCGCGCCGGGCGTGACGAAACGCGGTGCCGGGCCGCGCTCAATGCGTTGACCGAAGGCGCGAAGACGGGCGGCAATCTGCTTGAACTCGCGGTGGAGGCCGCGCGCCACCGTGCCACGCTGGGCGAGATTTCGGACGCGATGGAAATCGTCTTCGGCCGTCATGGCACCGTGCCGACCCCGGTGAAGGGTATCTACGGCGCGGCCTATGCCGGCGACAGCCGCTACCGGCAGGTGCTCGACGGCGTCGAGGCCGTGACTCGCCGCCTGGGCCGCAAGCCCCGGATGCTCGTCGCCAAGATGGGCCAGGACGGGCACGATCGCGGCGCCAACGTGATCGCGTCGGCGTTCAGCGACATGGGCTTCGACGTGACCAGCGGTCCCCTGTTCCAGACCCCGCAGGAAGCCTGCGCGCTGGCGCTGGAAAAGGACGTCGACGCGGTGGGGGCATCGAGCCTTGCCGCCGGGCACAAGACGCTGATCCCCGAACTGATCGGGCACCTGAAGGCCGCCGGCCGGGCGGACATCAAGGTCGTCGCCGGGGGCGTGATCCCGCCGCAGGACTATGAATTCCTGCGCGAAGCGGGGGTGCAGGGCATCTACGGTCCCGGCTCCAACGTGGTGGAATGCGCGGCCGACATGCTGCGGCTGCTGGGCCACAACATGCCGCCGCAGGGTAGCGAGATCGAAGCGGCGTGATAGGGTCCTGTGCCCTATGCCAAGGAGGATGCCATGACGCAGAAGCTTGAGACGCTGTCGGTCCATGCCGGGTGCGAGCCCGATCCGACCACCAAGGCGCGGATCACGCCGATCTACCAGACGGCGAGCTACGTGTTCGACAGTGCCGAACACGCGGCGAACCTCTTCGCCCTGGCCGAATTCGGCAATATCTACACCCGCATCATGAACCCGACCAATGCCGCGCTCGAAGCGAAGATCGCGGCGCTGGAAGGGGGCGTGGGCGCGCTGGGCGTGGCATCGGGCCATGCCGCGCAGTTCATCGTGTTCCACACCCTGATGGAGCCGGGCTGTGAGATCGTGGCAGCCAAGAAGCTCTACGGCGGCACGCTCAACCAGTTCGCGCACAGCTTCGCCAAGTTCGGCTGGAAGGCGGTGTTCGTCGATGCCGACGATCCCGCTGCGGTCGCCGCCGCGATCACCGACAAGACGCGCGGCGTGTTCATCGAAAGCCTCGCCAACCCCGGTGGCGTGGTGCAGGACATCGCGGCGATTGCCGACGTGGCCCATGCGGCGGGCGTGCCGCTGATCGTGGACAACACCATGGCCAGCCCGGCGCTGTGCCGCCCGATCGAACACGGCGCGGACATTGTCGTCCATTCCTGCACCAAGTTCCTCAACGGCCACGGCAATTCCATCGGCGGTCTGATCGTGGATTCGGGCAAGTTCGATTGGGCGGCCAGCGACAAGTTCCCCTCGCTCACCCAGCCCAACCCCAGCTACCACGGCGCAGTGCTGACCGAGGCGTTGAAGCCCGTCGGCCCGATCGCCTTCATCATCGGCTGCCGCGTGCTGGGCCTGCGCGATCTTGGCCCTGCCATGGCGCCGATGAATGCCTTCCTCACGCTGACCGGCATGGAAACGCTGGCCCTGCGCATGGAGCGGCATTGCGCCAATGCGCTGCACCTCGCACAGTGGCTGCAGAACCATCCCAAGGTGGCGTGGGTGAGCTATGCGGGCCTGCCGGAAGACCCCTATCACCAGCTGGCCCGGCAATACCTCGGCGGCAAGGGCGGCGCGGTGTTCACCTTCGGGGTGAAGGGCGGGTACGAGGCGGGGGTGAAGCTGGTCCAGTCGGCCAAGCTGTTCAGCCACCTCGCCAACATCGGCGATACCCGCTCGCTCATCATCCACCCCGCCTCGACCACGCACAGCCAGCTGGGCGAGGAAGAACTGGTCGCCGCCGGCGCCGGGCCGGACACGGTGCGCGTCTCGGTGGGCATTGAACACATCGACGACATCGTGGCCGATTTGGCGCAGGCCCTCGAACAGGTCTGAATTACAGTAATTCCAGCGACGGAAAGATAGGCATGTTCAAGAAAATCCTCATCGCCAACCGTGGCGAAATCGCCTGCCGCGTCATCAAGACCGCGCGCCGGATGGGTATCCAGACGGTGGCCGTCTATTCGGATGCCGATGCGCGGGCGCCGTTCGTGCAGATGGCGGACGAGGCGGTGCATATCGGTCCGTCGCCGGCCGCGCAGTCGTACCTGATCGCGGACAAGATCATCGCGGCGTGCAAGCAGACCGGCGCGGAAGCGGTCCATCCGGGCTATGGTTTCCTGTCCGAGCGCACCTCGTTCGCCGAGGCGCTGGCGGCGGAGAACATCGCGTTCATCGGCCCGCCGGTGGGCGCGATCGCCGCGATGGGCGACAAGATCGAATCCAAGAAGCTGGCCAAGCAGGCGGGCGTCAACGTCGTGCCCGGCTTCGTGGGCGAGATCGAGGATACCGAGCACGCGGTGCGCATCTCCGACGAGATCGGCTACCCGGTGATGATGAAGGCCTCGGCCGGCGGTGGCGGCAAGGGCATGCGCCTGGCCTACAGCGAGAAGGACGTGCGCGAGGGCTTCGAAAGCGTGAAGCGCGAGGGCCTCAATTCGTTCGGCGACGATCGCGTGTTCATCGAGAAGTTCATTCTCGATCCGCGGCATATCGAGATCCAGATCCTCGGCGACAAGCACGGCAACATCCTTTACCTCAACGAGCGCGAATGCTCGATCCAGCGCCGCCATCAGAAGGTGGTGGAGGAAGCGCCTTCGCCGTTCGTCACGCCCAGCATGCGCAAGGCGATGGGCGAACAGTGCGTCGCGCTGGCGCGCGCGGTGGGCTATTATTCGGCCGGCACCGTCGAACTGATCGTCTCGGGCGCGGACAAGACGGGCGAGAGCTTCTACTTCCTGGAAATGAACACCCGCCTGCAGGTGGAGCATCCCGTCACCGAAGCGATCACCGGCATCGATCTGGTCGAACAGATGATCCGCGTCGCCTATGGCGAGAAGCTGGCGATGACGCAGGACGACGTGAAGATCGACGGCTGGGCCATCGAGAACCGCGTCTATGCCGAAGACCCCTATCGCGGCTTCCTCCCCTCGACCGGACGCCTGGTCCGCTACAACCCGCCGCTGGCCGGCTGGACCGACGATGGCGAGGCCAACGGACGGCGCGGCGTGGACGGCGTGCGCGTGGACGATGGCGTCTACGAGGGCGGCGAAGTCTCGATGTTCTATGACCCGATGATCGCCAAGCTGATCACCTGGGGGCGGACGCGCGACGAGGCGGCGGACCGGCAGATCGCCGCGCTGGACGCCTTCGAGATCGAGGGGCTGGGCCACAACATCGATTTCGTCAGCGCGATCATGCAGCACCCGCGCTTCCGGTCGGGCGAGCTGACCACGGGCTTCATTGCCGAGGAATATCCCGAAGGCTTCCACGGCGCGGCGACGTCGGATGCGCTGAAGCGCACGCTGGCGGGGCTGGCGGGCTTCCTCGCCACCGCGCGGGCCGACCGCTCGCGTCAGATCGACGGCCAGTTGGGCGACGAACTCGATCCCCCGTCGGCGTGGGCGGTGAAGATCGCCGGTGAAACCCATGCGGTGGAAGTGGGCGGCGATACGATCACCGTCGACGGGGCCGAGATTGACCTCGCGCTCGAATACACGCCGGGCGATCGCATCATCCATGCCGAGGCCGATGGCGAGGCGCTGATCGTCAAGGTGGAGGCGAAGGCTTCGGGCCTGCGGCTGACCACGCGCGGGGCGATCCACGATGTCCAGGTTCTGCCGGGGCATATCGCGCATCTGGCGCGGCACATGATCGAGAAGGTGCCGCCCGACATGTCGAAGTACCTCGTCTGCCCGATGCCGGGCCTGCTCGTGGCGCTGAACGTGGGCGAAGGCGATGCGGTGGAAGCGGGGCAGCCGCTCGCCGTGATCGAGGCGATGAAGATGGAAAACATCCTGCGCGCGGAAAAGGCTGGCAAGGTCAAGGCCGTCAATGCCAAGGCGGGCGACAGTCTGGCCGTGGACGCCATCATTCTGGAACTTGAATAAATCATTCGGGGCCGCGCCTGCCGCCCGTCGAAGAGAGGAAAGCTGCGATGAAAGCCCTGGTCTGCGTGAAGCGGGTGATTGATTACAACGTGAAGCCGCGAGTGAAGGGTGATGGAACGGGTGTTGATCTTGCGAACGTGAAGATGAGCATGAACCCGTTCGACGAGATAGCGGTTGAGGAAGCGATCCGCCTGAAGGAGAAGGGCGTGGTATCGGAGATCGTGGCGGTATCGGTGGGGCCTGCGAAGGCGCAGGAGACGCTGCGCACGGCCTTGGCGATGGGCGCGGACCGGGCGA